>CAJOGG010000035.1 GCA_905234205.1 uncultured Synergistales bacterium
AGGCTTAATTCACAAACAGGCCATTAATGTAGGGGGAAGGCTCATAGGGTCTGGCCCCCTGTTTTACATAGATATAGGAGTTGAATAACTTGAGCGATAAAAAACGCAGAGTAGTTGTAACAGGATTAGGTCCTGTCAGTCCGATAGCTATCGGGAAGAAAGATTACTGGCAGGCATTACGTGACGGCAAGAATGGTATTGGTCACATTACAACTTTTGATCTAGGAGATTGCCCGGTAACATTTGGAGCAGAGATTAAGAATTTCGATCCTTCAATGTACATGCCCGGTAAAGAAGCAAAACGTTCAGACAAAGTTATACACTTTGCTGTAGCTGCTGCGAAAATGGCGGTTGAAGATTCTGGCCTAGATGTTACGAGTATAGATCCATATAGATTAGGCGTATACATTGGAACAGGCCAAGGTGGGATCGAGACTTCATTTAACAATTTTAAGACCATGCTTGAGAAAGGCTCAAAACGTGTAAGTCCGTATTTCATTCCCATGATGATCGCTAATATGCCTACAGCGTACGTAGCTATAGTGTTAGGAGCAAAAGGCCCGAATTTATGCGTGGTAACAGCCTGTGCAACTTCCCTTCACAGCATGGGAGAAGCCTATCATGCAATTGTTCGTGACGATGCTGACGTAATTATCTCTGGTGGAACTGAAGCAGCATTAAGAGGTATTACCATAGCTGGTTTTGCCTCAATGAAAGCTTTATCAACTAGAAACGATGACCCCGAACACGCAAGCAGACCATTTGACAAAGATCGCGACGGCTTCGTAATTGGCGAAGGTGCTGGAGTTGTTGTACTTGAGGAATTGGAACATGCCTTGGCACGAGGCGCACATATTTACGCGGAATTTACAGGCTATGGAACTTCATGCGATGCCGGGCATATTACTGCTCCCGATCCTGAAGCAAGAGGCGCAATTTTTGCTACGGAGAAGGCCATGAAAATGTCAGGCTGGGAGAAAAATCAGGTTGACTATATCAACGCTCATGGAACGTCAACAGGACTTAATGACAAGATGGAAGCCAAAATGATTAATCATGTTTTCGGAGATTACGCAAAGGATATTACGGTAACTTCAACTAAGAGCCTTATTGGCCATTGCTTGGGCGCGGCCGGAGGGCTTGAGGTAATAGCATCAATGCAGGCTATCGAGGAAAATTACATACACCCAACTTTGAATTACACGACTCCTGATCCAGAATGTGATGTTACTATTTCAACAGGAAAAGGCGTTGACAGAAAAGTTGATAGACTGCTCGTGAATAGCTTTGGCTTTGGTGGTCATAATGGAGTGTTAGCTTTCCAGAGGTTTAACGGTTAATCATGGGAAACTTTAACTTTGATGAAGAGTTCGGGCCGCGCAGGAAAAAAGCTGTATTTGACGAGAAAAAACTAAATGAGCTTGAAGAAGGCTTAGGCTATAAATTCAATGATCGCTTGTTACTTGAAGAGGCTTTGACGCATTCGTCGTATGCGAAGGATAACGGATTGTTTCATAATAATGAGAGGCTTGAATATCTTGGAGACTCGATTTTGAGTTTCGTTACTGCCAGAGCTTTATACAAAATGTTTCCTGACGCAACTGAAGGAGAATTAACTCGAATGCGCGCGGATCTTGTAAAGAGTGACTCATTATTTCAGAAGGCTGACTCTATCGGGATTCCGTATTTGCTACTTCATGGTCGTTCAATGAAATCTGGCAACTTGCCTCATTCTGTATCTGCTGACGCTATGGAGTCAGTGTTGGGTGCTGTATGTCTTGATGGCGGAGTAGCTTCGGCTGAACGAGTAATCAAGAAGTTGTTCCTGAATAACTATTACGATCATTCTACGAAAGCTGATCCCAAGTCAGAGTTACAAATGTGGCTTCAAGCTCGCGGGATGCCGTTGCCTAATTATGAGTTAATGTCGGTGGTTGGGCCTTCACATGCTCCAGAGTTCACTGTAAGGCTTTATATGAATGGCTTTGAGCACATAGAGACAGAAAGAAGCAAGAAAGCTGCCGAAGCAAAAGTTGCTACGTTGATTCTTGAGGACTTGAGGGCAAAATTTGGCGATTAAAAAACTATGTGCGCTGATATTTATCGGTGCTACATTTATTATCTCAAGCAAAGCAGGTTATTGTGATGACAAGCTGAATGTTTCGGTAACTCATCCATGGCTTGCTTTGCTTGCTACATTTATCGGTGGTCCTGAAGTCAATGTAATACCTTTACGAATCTGGAACTCTAACGATCGCGGAAAGGCATTAAAGCAGCTTGAGCAGGGAGCAAAGATAATTGCACTTGATGAGAATGATGCTTCAGCTTCAGGAATTAAAGACACAAATAACTTTGTCATAAAATATTTGTATTCACCATTCCCCGTGAATGTTAAGTTATTGTCAGATCCTTCGGTAATTCCATTTGTTGCTCAAAGAGTTTTGACAGCGTTATCAGAATGGGATCCACAGAATTATCCGTATTACCAGAGACGGCTTGCTGAGTTTCAGGCACGTTTATCTGGTTCAGTGCTAGTTGGCCAAGTTCTAAAAGAAGTTACAGTTTGCGATTTTGGTGGTTCATGCGGAATATTGTTGCAGGCCGCTGGCTGTAAAATTTTGAGACCGGAAGAACAGCTTGAACGGTGGAACAAAGGAAATTTTTCGGGACTGCGTGACTATCTTGACGGCATGAAAGCCCAGGGAGTGATTACGGTTTACGATGACGACACACCAAACGCCTTAAAACGATATTTATCAGGGCGCAGCGATTCATTCAAGTGGGAGAGGCCAACTCTTGAACGTGATTACCCTTCATTTCTGCATGAACAATATATTTCACTGTGGCAGAAGATTATCGTAAAGCCATTACCCGGACGCAAACGCTGAAAATTTTTATTCGCAGTAACTCAATAATCGTGCAGGTAACATACACAACTAAAATCACCGCAATCGAATAAGGAATTAAATACGGATTGTCTTGAAATGAATAATTCATGAAAACGCTTTTCCACAGAAACGGTCTAACAAAATTATGCTCATGAATCAAGTATACGCCAAATGTAGCTGAAGCAATAAGATTAATTAGTCTGCAATATTCTATTCTAAGTTTTCTGAAACCGATTACTAAGCATAACGCAGATAAAATCGTGAATGGTCTCATCATATTGTAAAAGTACATGGCGTTTTTCCCAGCTAATGGAAATTTTACCCCGAGAATATCAAGTCCTATCGCTGACAAATAATTCAACGCGGCAAAGCTAATACCGTACAAAATATATTTCTTGCCACCGAAATTCGATGCCCATAACCTCAAATAGCCAGCGATAGAATACAGACATATGAAATCCACAAGACTACTACCATTGAAATTAGAAAGCAGAAACGTTGGAATAATACTCCAGTAAACTAAAATTGCCATGAGAAATTTTTTGTAGTCCTCGTGCTTCAAATTCTGAAGTATGACATTAATATACGGGTGAATGAGATATAAGACAAAATACGTGCTTGCAAACCACCATACGTTTCTTGTTACCGGCATGAAATTCTTTATCGCTTCTTTGATTGAAAAACTCCTCGCGCCTAATAAATTAAACAACCAGAAAATCACAACAGAATAGAAGAATATTTCGCTCCACAAATAAAATACTTTACGAATTTTCACGCTTGAAGACGTTACGAGAAAATACCCTGATATCATAACGAATATATCATTACCGAGTCTTCCCCCAAGAGCAATTAATTGAATCCATAATCTATTGAGCGTAATTGATTCTGTGGAAAAATCAAAACCTCCATGTACAGCAAAATGATGAGCAACGATCATTAACATTGTTATGATTCTTAAAAGTTCTAAGTTAGAATAACGCTCTCTGCTCTCTGCTCTCTGCTCTCTGTAAACATTGTTACGTCACTTACCATTTTGTCAAGCTCCTTTTATATGATTTATTGTTGCGGGAAAATTTCGTTCTCCAGAATTTCTACAGCGTTTCTCACGCAATCGTCGCACGAACATAAAACTTTGCCACCGTTATTAACGCCCTTGATCTCCTTACAGATTGAAGCACCACATTTAGTTGTAAACTTTTTATAGAGTTCTGCCGCGTCCTGTCTAATCGGTTTACCTTGATATTTCATTAACCCCAAAACTAGCTGCGCTCCGCATAAAGCTCCACAAGTTGCTTCCATGCACCCCATGCCCAAGCCAAAACCTGCTCCAAGTTTTCGTAATGTTGCCTCGTCAAGTCCTGTCTCTTTGCTAAATACGCATGCTACAGCCTGACAGCAATTGTAATGCCCGTCGCCCGTACGTTGTTTTAACTCTACTGCTCTATCCTGTTTGAATGACATTGTTAAGATTTTCCCCTCACATGTTAGAATTATTCATGACAATTATAGGAGGTGAAAATTTTTATGGCAAACTATGATTACGATGACGCACTAGAGGCTTTGAACTTTCTCAAGAAATTTATAACTTACACACCAGAAATCGCTATAGTGTCAGGTTCAGGCCTTGGAGATATTGCCGACATTATAGAGAATAAAATCGTGATTGACGCTGATGAAATTCCTAACTGGCCAAGTTCAACAGCACCCGGTCACGCAGGGAGAGTTATTGCCGGAGAAATTTTGGGGCGTGAAGTTATTATGCTTCAGGGACGTGTGCATTATTACGAGGGATATTCAATGAAGGCCGTTACGTTTTCTACTCGAGTGCTTGCTATGCTGGGAGTAAGTGAATACATCGCTACAAATGCTTCTGGAGCTATAAATCAAGCTTACGAACCTGGCGACATTATTGCCGTAAGAGATCATATAAATCTAATGGGTACAAATCCATTAATAGGGCCTAATGATTCTCGTTGGAATGTTCGTTTCCCTGACATGAGTCGCGCTTACGATCTGGTTATGCTAGAAAAACTTAGAGTATTAAATTTGCAAGAAGGAGTTTACGCTGCTTTCACAGGACCCTCGTTTGAGACTCCTTCGGAAGTGAGAGTGGCGAGAACTCTCGGGGCTGACCTGGCCGGAATGTCGACAGTGCCTGAAGTTATTGTGGCTAATGCTATGGGCTTGAAAGTCTGTGTGCTATCATGCGTGGCTAACATGGCTGCTGGAATTGCTCCGAACTCAACGTTGACGGAACAAGAAGTTCTTGACAACATGAAAATTTCTTCACGGAAACTTGCTACAATTATCACCAGCTTAATACGAAATCAGGAGTGATTGTATATATAATGCACAACAGAAAATTTTTCACAGCTTTCATACTAGTTACGTGTCTAATATTTTCTCATGAACGAACGTCATTCGCAGCCTCATGGGTAAATTTTCCGACTAGTTGGGACATTGGCCAAGCTTTTGCAGTGTCAATAACTTCAAACGTGGACTATTCAAACCCTACTGTAACATGGAAGGACAGGACTATATCGCTTAATGTTGAGCAAGGAGGAGCAGGCAAAATTTCCTACGGATTATTAGGCTCTGACGTTCGAAACACTCAACCTGGAAATTATGACATACTGTTCGAGTTCACACAGGGGGGGAAAAAATACAAAGCCTCAGGAAAAATAACATTAAACGCAAGACAATATCCTCAAGAACATTTAACCGTAAGCTCAAAAATGGTCAACCCTCCTAAGAAGGAATTAAACCGTATTAGAAACGAGTCAAAACTTGTAGGCAATGCTTTACGCACGATGACAGTTCCAAGACGTTGGACAACTCCTCCACAGCCTCCCTTGACGAATATAACATTGACAAGTCATTATGGTTTTCAGAGAGTTTATAACGGAGTCCCAAGAAGCGTACATAATGGAGCGGATATTCGAGCAGCTACAGGTACAAAAGTTCGTGCACCGTTCGCGGGTACTGTGGTATTGACTGGTTTTCACTATTACGCTGGCGGAAGCGTTTATATTGACTCGGGCAACGGGGTAATCACAGCGTTCTTTCACTTGAGCGAGATTAACGTGAAGAAGGGCGAGCGTGTCGCAAAAGGTCAGGTTGTGGCCAAGAGCGGAAGCACAGGGAGAGTAACGGGGCCTCATTTACACTATAGCTTGATTTTGGGCGGACAGTTTGTCGATCCCATTCCATTACTCTCAACAAGTATCACCCAAATGTTAAAGAAAGGCACTCAGTCGCAAGTCAACGAGTAACACAAATACAAAACACCTTCGAGAAGTTTTTCGGAGGTGATCATTTTGTTTCAAGACCATGTAATTTCTTTCCCGTCCCAAATTCGTAACAGCTCCTGAAATTTCCTTCAACCATTTCGCAAACATCTTCAGCTGTATAAAACGCAGTATGAGGACTCAAAATCACATTAGGGAATGAACGCAAGATAGCTAGCTTTGGATTAACCATAACTTCGCCCATATGGTCATAGTAATATAATCCGTTCTCAAATTCCACGACATCAAGCGCAGCCCCACCGAGTTTTCCGCTTTCAATGCCCTCAATCAATGCTTCCGAGTCGATCAGTTTCCCCCGTGCAGTGTTGATTATATAAGCTCCCTGTTTCATTTTAGCTATAGTGTCGTGATTGATTATGTGATGATTCGCTTCGTTGGCGTTCATGTGCAAGGATATTATGTCGGCTTCAGAGAGAAGTGTATCAAGGTCAACATATTCTGCAAATTTTTTCGCTCTATCATTCTCATAGACATCATAAGCAAGCAATCTACACCCGAAGCCCGAAAGATGTTGTAAAACTGTTGTACCGATTCGTCCTGTTCCCATAACTCCAACCGTACACATTGAAAAATCCCGGCCAAGTTTATTTTTTAGTGAATAGTCTTGGAGTTCCGTACGTTTAAGAATATGAGCAAACCTTCTTACGCTGGCAAGCATTAACATGATCGCGTAGTCAGCTACTCCGGTTGGCGTGTAGACGATATTATCGACTTTCATTCCTAGTTCACGAGCCGCGGCCAAGTCAACATGATCATAGCCTACTGAACGAGTGAGAATATATTTCACACCGACATCATGAAATGCTTTCAGAACTTTTGCAGACATATCACAAGGAGTACAGCTCATTCCATCGCAGCCAGACGCTAATGAAATATTTTCGGGTGTTGGATATTGAGTCGAATACACAAAATCGATCCCGTACTTCTCCTTCATCTGTTCACAAAATACAAGTTCGTCAAATTCTCTCAGCGCATAAAAACAGATTTTCATTCCCATTTAATCATAAGCTCCTATTAACGAAAGTTTTCGTTCATTATACATACAAATTAGCTTTCGCGAAAATTTGACAAATTAGCGATCTAGGTATATTTTATACGAGGTTATCATCAAGAGCCGGAGTGGCGGAATGGTAGACGCAGTGGACTCAAAATCCACCGCAGGCGACTGTGTGGGAGTTCGAATCTCCCCTCCGGCACCATAATAATCATTCATTCAGGAGAGAAATTTTATGCCAAATAAGAAATCCGCAGAGAGACGGGTAAATATAGCAGAACGTAATAGACTTTATAACAAGCATTGGACGTCGAAGTGTAAGACTGCCGTAAAGGGTGTGCTTAACGCGGTAGCTTCCGGTAATGGTGAATTAGCAGCAAAGAGTTTTAGTGTTGCTCAGAGCGTTATAGACAAAGCTGTAGTTAAGGGAGTTATGCACAAGAATACAGCCGCTAGAAGAAAAATGTTAATGGCGCGTCAGTTGAAAATGTTGGCAGTGTAGAAAACTGGAGTATAACCATGCACCTTCGGGAAAATTCTCGAGGGTGTTTTTTGTGTAATTTATCATGAAAATCGTCTCAATAATCAATTACAAAGGTGGAGTTGGTAAGACTACATTGACAGCAAATCTAGGCGCTTGTGCCGCTTCAGTCGGTAAACGCGTCCTGTTGATCGACTTAGATCCACAAACACAGCTCACATTCAATTTCATTGACCCGTCAAAATGGCAGAAAAGATACGAAGCGAGCAAAACTTTACGCAATTATCTGAAGCCCATAACAAGCAAGATTGGTAATTGTGTACCGTTGTCAGAACTCATTATTACGAGCAAGGCAGGTGATTTTACTGTCGATGTTATAAGCTCGCACTTGGATTTAATAGAGAATGAGACCGAACTATCAGCTATGATTAGTGGAATAAGTGCTGCTACCATAGCTGCTAATTCACTCGATACTTACAGCCATTTACGCATAGATATTCAAGAATTACACAATGAATACGATTTGTGCCTAATTGATTGTCCACCAAATTTTTATACACTTGTTAAGAATGCTTTGCTGGCAAGCGATTGTTATATAGTCCCGACAAAACTTGATTATCTGTCTACTGAATTAGGAGTCAAGAATCTTCAGCGCGGTATAACAAAGTTCATGCAAAATTATGATGATAACCGCAAAATTCTCGAATATCCCACAAAGTATCCGCCAATTTCTCTGAGTCTCCTGGGAGTCGTGCCAACTATGGTTAATTTCACAAGTGACAAAGAGAACAGACTACAAAGCACACAAGAACAATATAGGCATAAATTACTACAGAACGGCTACAAGTTATTCACACTCGTTCGCAATAATTCTATATTCGGAGAGCTTCAAATCGGAATCCCTGCGGTATTGACTAATCCTAAAACGCTAAAATTGTTCAGTAACGCAAAGACTAAAGTTGTTGACGAATTAAAACAATTAGGCGAGGAGTTTTTGAAGGCTGTGAAAATATGACAGGGGTCGAGATTGATTTACCACAAATGTTGGCAAGGCGTGAAAGACGCACGAACGAGCAAAGATTCCTTCTGGAAGAATATCGCTCGCCGTTAATATCGTTCTGCATGAATATCCCCGGCCCGGTAAAAACAAACGGCCTTATCCGTAAAGCTTTCGATACAGGAAAAAATTTGCTGCTTAATTCGCTCAATGATAACGACGTGATAATTAATGAGTGTGTAGAGATTCATGAGGATACAGGGGACGAAATGTTGCTCTCCGTGAAAAATATAGCCCCTGACTCT
The DNA here is from genome assembly GCA_905234205.1 of uncultured Synergistales bacterium. Classification (GTDB taxonomy): domain Bacteria; phylum Synergistota; class Synergistia; order Synergistales; family Aminobacteriaceae; genus JAFUXM01. The sequence goes on from CAJOGG010000035.1 coordinate 8,974, forward strand.
CTCAAGGGCTTGATGGTTGATATTGAGAATACTTCAAAATTAGGTAGATTGTTTGATATTGACGTTATTGACTCTGATGGAAACAAATTGTCCCGCAAGACCTTCCGAACATGTTTTATTTGTAACAAGCAGGCTCAAGAGTGCGCACGCTCTCGAGCTCATTCAGTCAAGGAAATGCAGGACGCTATTGAAACTATTATTTATTCTGGCTCAATATCATCATCATAGTACAATAGGTTCAGTCATTCTTCGAATTTTTAATTTATTTCCTTATTTATCAAGTTTCGTATTTCGTACATTGATATATTATGAATTTCAGCCAACGTTTTCAAATCCTCATATTCTGGAATACGCCGTAGGGTTTCACCGTTAAGTTCTGTGATTTTTACGTGGATTTTTCCAAGCGGAGTAGAAATCTTCTTGAGCTTCCAGTTCAATCGTAGTCGATCATATTCGAGAAATCGAACTCCCTGCGAAGTAGTATGAGTTAAAATCATCTGAGCCAAGTTCAAAACGTTTTCAGCTTTTGCTAGACAACATAATTTTATTCCATGTCTTCCTTTCTTCATGTTGATGTTTTCTGTCCAAACGTCGAGAGCTTCAGCCGTGAATAGCTTATTTTCAATTACTTCATAGTCTTGCGGGTTCATATCATCAATGTTACATTCAATCAACGTGATTTTCTCATGAAGCAATCCTAACAGTTCTGTTTCGTTACTAGTATCAATTAACACTGCGCGTAACACGTTCGGCATTTCGAGTGATTCGTGATTACCAATTCCAAAACCTGACGCAAGAATCTTACCTGAAGGCATTCCCTTAACGAACCCATCAGCTAAAATTTTAACTATTAATGCACCTGTAGGAGTTGTGCGTTCCATTGGTTCACCATTTGAGTAAACAGGCAGCCCGTGCAGTAAATATTCAGTTGCTGGAGCTGGGACAGGTAAAATCCCGTGCGCACACTCAACAGTTCCAGATCCAACATTGATACTTGAACAAAGCACTCTAGGCCAATTAAGAGCTTCCATGAGAATAAACGCTCCTGTTATATCTATAATCGAGTCAACTGCGCCTACCTCGTGAAAGTGAATCTTATCCGGCGTTGTAGCGTGAACATGAGCTTCAGCTTCGGCCAAGATCGAGAATGCTCGTAATGTTTCACGTTTAACTCGTTCTGATAAGTCACTAGTCATTATCATTGCTTCGATGTCAGCTAAGTGTCTGTGCTCATGATGATGCTCGTGTTCATTATGTTCATGATGATGGTTTGACAAATGGACGTCAAAATTTATTCCAGCTATACCGTTTTTAGTGGCATTCTCGATAATTAACTTGTATTCATTCTGATTAAGAGCCTTAACCTTGCTAATACCTTCTAACAAAACATTTTTATCTGGCACTATGTTTAACAATGCTCCTATGAACATATCGCCAGCTATTCCTGCAAAACAATCAAGATACAATGTTCTCAATTCTCATTTCCCCTTTTTTGTATAACTCAATAATTCTTCAAATGGATTCGATTTTTGTTGGCGTTCCTTGTGAATAAGCGATAGTGGTTTATCCGAAACTGTTATGGCTTGAGATGCAGCGTTGTATGGTCTTGCACTACCTGAAACACTCTGTAGGATTATATGTGTTTTCTCGTCAGTTGATAGCATTGGTACAACAGTTGACGAATCGCATACACAGCAAAATGTTACATCATTGGCAAAGTTTATTGTCTCAAGATATTTAGCGTGTGTGGAATTCATAACATATTCTCTTAAATCTTCTCCACGAGCCTGCCATAACGTTAAAGCTATCCTAGCAGCGTCAGTCATTTCAGTTTCTCCTCGTCCTATCAGAGCTTCAAGAATTGCCCCAGCACATAAAGTATCTTCCCAAGAAGGCCTTTTCTTTCTTCCTGAACACAATAGCCCGATCTTATTTCCCAACGTTAGGGCATAATCAAGGCAGGCCGAATAATTGCGCAAGCTAACAGCTATAACTGGACTTCCCGATGAAGCAGCTTGATTTAACGCAACTGTTCCGTTAGTTGTTGACATGACCCCACAATAATGTTCTCGAATTAGATCATACGTTAACTCCGTCGGAGAGTTTCCAAGGTCAAAACCTTCAGGCGGTAAACCGTTTACTTCTCCCATTAACAAAGGCGATGAACCTCTGTCCTGTAACTCAAGAATTAATTGCCTTGCTTCGTCGGGAGATTTTACAGGATATAATTCAGTGCCTCCAAGTTCGAACCAGCGAGTCATTACCGTAGTGGCCCGCAATACATCGATCACGAGCCACACATCAACGACTGGCAAATAATTATCCTCACTGCATGAGAATATCAAATCAGCCTCGTACATTTTATCGCCTAGTACGCTTTCGCAAATATAGTCAACCTAGCGTTGTCCTTACCAGTCAAGAAACATTTACCACGATTTTCACCAGGTAATATGCAACGTGGAGTAGCTCCGCCAGTCTTATCTTTGATTCGTTTTTCATCTTCGGGAGTTCCAGCAAAATATGCTTTCACAAATCCGCCCTGCTTGTCCAAAATCTCCTTGAGTTCGTCGTAGCTCTTAGCGTCATGAGTGTTCTCGTCACGGAAATTTTTAGCTCGCGTGAATAAATTGCTCTGAATGTCGTCAAGTAACTGCTTCACCGTTGGGATAACATTTTCTAATTTTACGTCTCGTTTATCACCTGTATCACGTCGTACAAGTCTTACAGTACCAGCCGCCAAATCTTTCTCACCTAATTCCAAACGCAATGGCACACCTTTTTGTAAATGGGTGAAGAATCTGTCAGCTGGCCTCATATGAAAATCAGTATCGATTTTTGTGAACATTCCGCCGAGTTCTTCATCAAGTTTAGTCGCAAGTTCCTTGGCCTTAGGGTAAATTTCATTAGCTGCGATTGATTCATCTTTCGAGCTATTCTAGGAGGAATGATTAAGCCATCATCATCAGAGTGAACCATTATGACAGCACCTATTGTACGAGTTGAGAAACCCCAGCTAGTTGTCCAACAATATTCGAGTTCACCGTTTTTGTTCTGGAATTGAATCTCAAAGGCACGAGCGAAATTTTGTCCTAAGAAATGACTCGTTGCTGCTTGTAAAGCTCTTGCGTCGCTCATCATTGCTTCACATGTATAAGTATCAATAGCCCCGGGGAATCTCTCTCCAGCAGTTTTTTCGCCAGCAATGACGGGAATAGCTAACTCATTCTCAAGAGTGCTTCTATAGACTTCCAACATCTTCAAAGTTTCTTCGCGAGCTTCCTCTAGTGTAGCATGGGCTGTGTGTCCTTCTTGCCATAAAAATTCTGACGTTCTAAGGAATAAACGCGGTCTTTTCTCCCATCGCATAACGTTGCACCATTGATTGATTAACACGGGCAAGTCACGCCATGATTGAACCCATTTTGAGTACATATAGCCAATTATCGTTTCTGAAGTTGGACGAATTGCGAACGCTTCTTCTAATTCTTCACCGCCGGCATGAGTAACCATTGCACATTCGGGAGCAAAGCCTTCAACGTGTTCAGCTTCTTTTCGCAAAAATGAGTCAGGGATCAACAACGGGAAGTAAGCGTTTACGTGACCAGTTTGCTTGAATTTTATGTCAAGTTTTGCTTGAATATTCTCCCAGATTGCATAACCCGTCGGTCTAATGACCATACAACCTCTAACAGGCGCGTAATCGGCCAAGCCAGCAGCTTTGATAACGTCAAGATACCATTGTGAGTAATTTTCCTTGCGCGGTGTGATATTTCTTGCCAATTCTAATATGTTCCTTTCATCAATAAAATTTTTAATACCATATTATTTTCCATGAAGAGCCTTCACGAGTTATACCTAGTGTCTGTGTAGCGACCGACTTAACAAATAAGGTTTTGTGTGTCGTGATAATTTTAGCGCGTTCCTCCCCAATCCAGTCAATTCGATAATCACCCCTCTTGAGCCCCGAACGTATATTAGACTCTTTTGCAACGTCCTTAGCAAAGTTTTCTCGTGAGATTACCTTTTGTGAAGTATCAGACAACATATCGTACATTTCTATAGCCGCTCCATCTGCCCAAAGCAATAAAAACTTTCGCAACACGGTTTCGCGGCTTGAGTATGAGCTGTCTACATTGCTTAATCTCGTCGTACTAGCACTAGGAGTTATTGATGAAATTTCGTTAGCTTGTTTAGATGTTGAGTCTTTGGCATCAGATTTCACTGAACTAACAAATTCTTCCATGCTTTCCGATTTTTCCTGAAATAACGGCGTAATTGGACGAGGAGGAATCGCTGGCGAAGGCGGAGGAGCTGTAGGTGCGACTGCCTTTTTGGGCGGCTGCTTCTTAGGAAGATTCACTACTACAACTTCGGACTTCTTCTCGTGTTCTTGCTTAACAGCCTCTTGCTTGGCTTCATCAACAATTGGACTAAACGAGAATACACGCTCTTTACTGCTCATACCTTTAATACCGATCACGTAATCTTTATTAGATTGCTTCGGAAAAAATACGAGACCTTGAACAATTCCCGAAGAAGGATTATCGAGAGCGTTATCATACTTTAACGGCTTAATACGTTCTCCCGATGCTGAGAACAATGAGATATTTTCATTAACTGGATTGAGATTAACAGGTCTACTTCCAAACGAGTACACGCTAATCAAAAACGTTTCTGCAGTATCAAGTTCTAGATCTGACACAAAATTTTTTCTGAAAGCCTCACGATCAAAATTACCTGTATCATATCTAGCCGCCTCAGATTCAATCCAGGAATCGACAATTTCTTCTGGATAATGCACCACCCATACAAAACAGTCTTGTCCCCAGTGTATTGAAGTCCAACGTTCTAGGATTCTTATAGTCTGCTCAAATGGCGTTAGATCAGCCGCATGTATACTACGGGTAAAATAATTGCTATACTTCTAATTAATCTGTTGTTCTGGAGGAAGTACAAAGTCGCCACCACTACCACCTGTATTTACACTACTATTATTCATTACACTGCTTGTATTGACGGTACCGGAATTAGTCGGTTCACCGTAAACGTTCCTATTAAAGACATCAGCCTTGATTATTGTGTCTCTATCAGGGTTATAGCTAGGAACACTTGAAACTGTTGAGTTAGATTCTGGCTCTGGAGCAATAATAGTATTTGAGTGTACTTGAAGACTTATAGGAATTGGATAAGCTGACACTGCACAATCTCCAGAAGTTTGCACAAAAGTAACGGACCCAGGGAGAATTTTTATAGAATTTCCACGAATGAACACACCACTTACGAGTCCAACAGGCCCAAGCAAGGCAGCAGCGGCTATACTTACGGCACCAGCTCCAACTATTGCCCCTTCTCCTCTATCGCCGACCTTACGAGCTTCTTTAATAGCATTCTGAGCGGCTTCTCCAACTGTTACCGCAGGTTTTTGTGGTCCAAGTGGTTTTAACTCATTGAAAGCTAACCTGACTTCACCAGGAACTCCAAACATTCTAGGACGTTTCACATCACGAACTTCAGTTATTAAAAGAGAGCCAGCTGGGGCAACTAAGCATTGATTAACTATTATGTCATCAGTAAGCTCGAGTCTAACAAAATCGCCTGCTTGAGATTTCGCCGGGCTCAACTCATCCATGAATCTGAATTTCATAACAGTATCTCCGGGAAGATTTACGGGTTGTGAAGATACAGGATCCATGATCAGTGTAGCTAATAAACTTTCGACTCTCATTACAATAGGATTCCCACTTTTTGATGAACCTGTAAGATTAGTTTCTAAGTCCTCAAGACGACGTAATGCTGGTTCAGAAGCGCGAATTTTTTTATCTACCACCCATTCTGCCACCCCTAACTTAAACATCATTGAAGGCTGCTCTTCCGTGCCAGTGTCAAGAAAATTGAGAATAGCCGCATGTCGTTCTGCTATCGTTCCTGGAAGACTCCTTCCAAATAAATCTTCCTCAATTTTTCCAAGCCGTTCAATCAGTCCACCCTGATTCACATAGCCATAAACAATTTTTTCGATCTGCTCCATCATTTGACGAGAAGAACCAGAATTTAAGTCAGGATCCGGGACCGCTTCCGATGCCATACAAGTTGAAGCTACAAACACAAACAATATTGCCATAAAAATTTTTACAGCCTTCATAATTTAGATTCAAGCCTCCTTTGCTCTATCTCGCATAAATTTTACCGAAGCACTTATAAATCCGTCAAATAGTGGATGAGGTTTTACGGGCCTTGATTTTAACTCTCCGTGGAATTGTCCGCCAACATACCAATTATGTTCAGTAATTTCAACAATTTCAACCAAATCACGTTCTGTGCAAATACCAGAAATTTTCAGACCTGCTTTTTCGAGGCGTTCACGGTAAGAATTATTGAACTCGTAACGATGCCTATGACGTTCGCTGATTAAAGTTTTGCCATAAGCATTTGCCGCTCTTGTCCCCTCAATAAGTTTACATGGATAGGCTCCAAGCCTCATGGTGCCTCCTAAGTCCTTGAGGTTTTCTTGTTCTTCCATCAAATGAATTAATTCATTTCCTTGCTATGAGCTCCATGTAATTTACAGACGTTTCTCGCGAATTCTACGACCATCATTTGCATTCCTAAACATATTCCAAGCAAAGGCACATTATTTTCACGAGCATATTTAGCTGCATTAATCATTCCCTCGACACCACGATCGCCAAATCCTCCAGGGATTAATATTCCGTCCGCAAATTCCAAAGCTTCTTCAGGGCTGCCATGCTCCAAATCTTCTGCTTCAACCGAAACAATATCTACTCTGACATTGTGAGCTATACCAGCGTGATGAAGAGCTTCTACAACACTCAAATAAGCATCCTTATGCTGAACATATTTTCCAACAAGAGCGATCTTAACTTCTTCGGAAGGATTTATATATCTGTCAACTATTCTGCTCCAGTCGCTTAAGTCTGGTTTTATATCGCAGGGTAAGCCAAGATATTTCAATATCAAATCATCTAGTCCTTGTTTATGCAAACTTATAGGGACGTTATAAATAGTTTTCTCATCTTTGACTTCGATAACTGCTTCAGGAGGAACGTCACAGAATAATGCGATTTTATTCTTCATGCTCTGATCCATTTGGTGACTTGTACGGCATACAAGTAAATTCGGTAATATTCCTATCTTTCGCAATTCCTGAACACTATGCTGCGTAGGTTTAGTCTTGAGTTCCTTGGCTGCTTCGAGATAGGGAACTAATGTAACATGACAATAAACTACATTCTCACGTCCAACTCTTACTGCCATTTGCCTGATAGCTTCAAGGAATGGTTGCCCCTCAATATCCCCTACAGTACCGCCAATTTCAACGATAAGAACGTCAAGATCTTCGCCAGCCTTTACAATTCTTTCCTGAATATCATTGGTAATATGGGGAATTACCTGAACGGTTCCGCCCAAATAATCCCCTCTGCGTTCCTTCTTAATCACACTAGAATAAATTTTCCCTGTCGTAATCGTATTTTTTTCGCTCAAAGTTTCGTCTATGAATCTTTCGTAATGCCCCAAGTCTAAATCAGTCTCAGCACCATCATCAGTTACAAAAACTTCGCCATGCTGAAATGGATTCATAGTTCCTGCATCAACGTTCAAATAAGGATCGATTTTCAGAATCGAAACTTTAAGACCACGCTTCTTAAGCAATGTCCCTGTAGAACCTGCTGTAATTCCCTTACCTAATGACGATACTACTCCACCTGTGATAAATACAAATTTTGCCATATTATTTTGTCAGGTACTTGATCGGATTGACCGGCGTGTTACCATTTCTTACTTCAAAATGTAAATGCGGCCCTGTCGAACGTCCTGTTGTTCCGACCTTAGCAACTAGCTGTCCTGACGATACATTTGCTCCTTTTCCTACAAGTAATGTGCTGCAATGAGCATATAAAGTTGATTGACCGTTTGAATGTTCGATTACGATAACTTTTCCGTAGCCTCCCATCCAGCCTGAATAAACGACTTTGCCGCTTCCAGCTCCTTTAATAGGATCGCCCCTATTTCCCTTAATGTCAATACCAGTATGAAAATCTCTACGCTTCGTAATTGGATGTTTTCTCCAACCAAATGGACTGTTAATTCTTCCCATCAAAGGCCACCTGAAGCCGCCTGCATTACTTACTGCTACTTCGCCCTTTTGAAGCTTCTCGTTCTTAGCTAAATTCTTGATTGCTTTCTGGTTAGCTTTCTTGGCTTCTGCAAGTTTAGTATTATCTGCGTGATGTTCGACTAATCCTACAGGTCTAGCGCCAGGTAAGAATATTTCTTCGCCTGGTTTCAAAGCAGCAACATCAACCGCTGTATTAACTTGACGTATTTTATTCATACTGACGCCATAACGCTTGCTTATAGACTCGATAGTTTCGCCCTTTTTCATAACGTAAAATATTCCGTCTTGATTCGGGATTCTGAGTGTAGCACCTGGCCTTAATCTTGCTGAAGTCTTGAACGTGTTACTACCGATAAGCGTATCAAGTTCAATATTTTGAGCATTAGAAATTGACCACAACGAATCTCCTTGAGCTACGACATATGATTTGATCTTTAGCGGCTCTAATTTCTCTTTCGTTGCAGCGACTCTCATCTGCCTTGTACGCACTTCATCGAGAGTATCTTCAATTTTTCCGGGATCATTAGGAATAAGCAATATTTGATTTTCTGCAAGCCTGTTAGCGTCTTTAAGGCCGTTAGCTCTCAAAATATCCTGAGCCGTAATATTTCCGTGAGCCAATGCTATATCCGACAAAGTTTCACCATTCTTTACAATATGTTCACGCCAAAATATTCCAGTTTCAGCCAACAATATTGATTGCGACTCAACCATAGTGTTTGAATCTTGTGCAGCTATATTATTGACTCCATCAGCAACAAGTTCAATTTCTTCATCTTCTTCAGGTTCAGGTATTTTTGTACCATCTTCCTCAACAGTCAATTTTATGCTTTCATAATCCGATAAGTACTTTGGTAGTGGCCCAAACTCTTCCATCATGTTATTACGGGCCTGGGCGTAAAGTTCCTCATTGCTTTGGGATAAACTGTTCGTAGATTCTAAATCTGTTACTTCGACTTTGATTAAATTGCCCGTAACAAAATTGTTTTCACCTTCATTACCTCCCCAAGCAGTACCCACTCCACCAGAGGTAGATGAAAAGCTAAATTGTCCAGCAGAAATCATCAAAAATGAAGCAAGGCCAAACGTTAAGCAAACAACTAAACCAAACCCCCAACAAAAAATTAGCGAAACACTCGTATGAGAGGTATTGTTCTTTTTACTACATTTTCCCTTATGTGGTGCATAAGTGTTTTTGTGTCTTCCATAATCATCATATCGCAACCAAAATTCCTCCTGACTTGCCATGTACTAGACATGCTATAAATTTTCATATCCTTGATGAAATATACATTTTGCTGATGAGTAAGCATTATAGCATATAATTATCTAGTATAAAATACCTACATTACTACGTAGTCATCCACTCACAATTGGGGTTATTA
>CAJOGG010000036.1 GCA_905234205.1 uncultured Synergistales bacterium
GTGGGTGGGAGCGAAAAAGCATACCGCGCGGCTTCGATAACGCTTACAGGGGAGGATTCATGGCTGTCATCAACGTACACGATTTACATTACACATACCCGGATAATAACCAGGCACTCAAGGGGATAACTTTCACCGTCAATACTGGCGAAAAAGTTGCGTTAGTCGGAGCAAATGGCTCTGGAAAATCTACGCTGCTCTTACACCTAGCCGGCGCTATCAAACCTCAAAACGGAACTATCACAACGGCCAAGACAGGGTTAATCTTTCAAGATGCAGACGACCAAATTTTGATGCCTAGCGTGATTGAGGACGTGGCTTTTAGTCTTGTTGCTAATGGAATGAAAGTCGCACAGGCTCATGAACGTGCGCTTAATATGCTTGAGGCACTTGGTATTTCTCACTTGGCCAAACGAGTTCCACATCAATTATCTGGCGGCGAGAAACGTATGGTTTCATTAGCTGGAGTCTTGATTACTAGCCCGGATATACTTTTACTTGATGAACCAACAGCGAATCTTGACCCTAAATCACGACGACGAGTTATAAATTTTTTGCGTGAGAGCGATAAGACAATCATGCTTGCGACTCATGATTTAGATATGGCACTGGATATTTGTACACGAGCATTAATCCTGAAGCACGGCACTATATCCGCTGAAGGTGTGTTGCCTGAAATTTTTACGAAACGGGAAATTCTTGAAGCTAATAATCTGGAGTTGCCTTTGAGGTTTACAAAATAAATGGCGGAAACGCAGAGATTCGAACTCTGGGAGGATTGCTCCTCTTACGCTCTCCAAGCGCACGCCTTCGACCGCTCGGCCACGTTTCCACCTCGGAAGTAATACCCGCGAATTATATCACAAGTCTATTATTTCCGCATAGTTTTATCTTCCTGTACTGCCAAAGCCACCTGCGCCTCGTTTAGTTTCATCAAGCGTCTTGACTTCCTCAAACTTTGCTCTAGCAACCGGTACAAATACCATTTGCGCAATCCTGTCACCAAATCGCAACGTAAAAGGATCTTCGCCCTCATTCTTAAGCAGCACCATTACTTCGCCTCTATAATCTGCATCAATCGTGCCGGGGCTGTTGGGGATAGTGATCTTCTGATTCAGAGCAAGCCCACTTCTTGGACGTATCTGAGCTTCATAGCCTTCAGGGATAGCGAGTTTTATTCCTGTTGGAATCAATGCCTGGTCGCCCGGTTTAATCATGCAGTACATTGTTGAGCACAAGTCTACACCCGATGAGCCTGGCGTTGCATATTCAGGGATATTTATAGTGTTAGCCTCGCGCCAAATTTTTACGTTGATCTCCTGCAAATTAATTTACCTCCCTCTGTCGTTCCTGTTGCGGCCTCTTCTATCTCGTGAGTTATCGAAATCGTTGCGTGTTTGTCTGTTTGATGAGTATCCGCGCTCAAGATAGCTGCCTACCTTCTCTTTTATTGCCTTTGCTCCTTTGCTGCCTCCTACACGATCTTTCATTGATAAGCCGCGATTCTTTCCGCCATTTGATAAACTTGTGATTAAATTTTCGCGTTCTCTTTCGTCCGGCAACGTGTACGCTAATCCAGCATCCCTGATTTTGTCTTCATTGGCCAAGGCTCTTTTGCGTGATAAGTTTGGTCGTCCCTGATCGTCAATTTCCTTCACCATTACGAGAACTTTATCGCCGAGCTTCAAAATATCGTCAACCTTTGCAACTTTCGTAGAGCTTATTTCACTCACATGCAGCAAACCTTCTTTGCCCGGTAAACACTCAATGAACGCGCCAAAATTCGATATTCTCGTTACAGGTCCGTAATAGACTTCACCAGGAACTAAATCGCGAATTATTGACATTACGATGGCTCTAGCGTCCTCAACCTGTGCCATAGTTGCTCCACAGATTGTTATAACTCCGTCGTCCTCAATCTCCATTTTAACGTTAGCCTGTTGTGTGATGCTCCTGACAACTTTTCCGCCAACTCCAATAACCTCGCGAATCTTGTCAACGTCAATCTCAAATTGAATGATTCTAGGAGCGTTCGGGGATAACTTATTCGGTACAGGTATCGCGGACTCCATTTCCTCAAGTAATTGCATTCGTGCGCGTCGTGCTTGGCCCAAAGCTTGTTCGAGAATCTCTCGCGTAATTCCTCCGGCCTTGTTGTCCATCTGCAAAGCTGTAACGCCTGCTCTTGTACCTGCAACCTTGAAATCCATATCTCCGTAATGATCTTCAAGCCCCTGAATGTCCGTCAAGATTTGTACTTTGTCGCCCTCTTTGATTAAGCCCATAGCTATTCCAGCAACATGACATCTAATCGGGACACCTGCCTGCATCATTGCAAGACTTCCGCCGCAGATACTTGCCTGTGAGCTTGAGCCATTCGACTCCATAATATCCGACACAACGCGAATAACGTACGGAAATTCTTCTTCAGGAGGAATAACCGGGAGCAAAGCACGTTCAGCCAGTGCACCATGACCAATTTCACGACGTCCAGGACCTCTCATCGGTCTGACTTCTCCAACTGAATAAGGTGGGAAATTATAATGAAGCAAGAATCTTTTCGCGGGCTCATTGAGTTTTATTCCGTCCATAATCTGATCGTCCTCGCCAATCATTCCGAGTGTTACAGTTGCAAGTGATTGAGTCTCCCCACGAGTAAACAAAGCTGAACCATGAACTACAGGCAAGATTTCAAGCTCACATGTTACAGGACGAATTTGATCCATTTTGCGGCCGTCAACGCGTATATGTTCATTGATTATTATTCCGCGCATGATAGTTTTAACTCGTTCGTCAATGTATGCTTTGATGTATTCTTCTTTGTCGGGATTTTCTGTGAGGTAGTCTTTGAAGTGTTCTGTGGCGGTCTCTTTAATCTCTTTGATCTTTTTCTCTCGTGGTTTCTTCTCGTGGATTCTTACTGCCTGATCGACTTCTCCGTCAAGGTTTTCGCGTATCCAGTCCTCAACTTCTGGAACTTTCTCTGGTAATTGAATTTCTCGTAAAGGCTTGCCTATTTCCTCGCGCATTTGCTTTAACACTGCAATAATCTTCTTGATCTCGTTGTGTGCAAGTTCAAGAGCGTCAACCATTATTTCCTCTGACACTTCGTAAGAGCCTGCCTCAACCATTGTGATCCCGTCTTCATGGCCAGCTACGATAAGATTGAGCATTGAGTTAGCCATTTGCTTTTCTGTGGGATTGACGATTAAATTTCCGCCTATGAGTCCGATTCTTACAGCTCCTACTGGTCCATTCCAGGGTATTCCGGAAATCGCTAGTGCTGCGCTTGCTGAGTTAATGCCCAAAACGTTGGGAGGGTAAACTTGATCCACGGCCAAGACAGTATTAACAACGTGAACTTCATTGCGCATATTGTCATCAAACAATGAACGAATAGAACGATCCGCAACTCTTGAGCCTAATATCGCAGAATCAGCCGGCTTACCTTCACGCTTGACATAACCTCCTGGAACTTTTCCCGCTGCATAATATTTCTCTTCGTAGTCCACAACCAACGGGAAGAAATCAATTCCTGTTCTTGCCTCGTCGCTCATACAAGCAGTACTGAGCATTACGCTATCCCCCTGTGAAGTCATTACTGCTCCGTCAGCTTGCTTGGCAATTCTTCCTGTCTTGAATACGATCGGCGCTTCTCCAACCGTAACAGAATAAACTTTTTCTTGATCCAAAATTATATTTGCTCCTCTTTTATATTTTCACGTAGTATATTTTACTCATACATGCCCAAAAAATCACGCGTTACATTTTGCTTAAAACGTGTTAATCTAACCATCATTATGAAGAGAATACTAATAACCGGAGAAAATTCGTATATAGGCACCAACTTTGAAGCATGGGCACGCAAAAAATATCCCGAGGAATTTATCATTGATACGATTGACATGAAAGGCTATTCGTGGCGCGAAAAAAGTTTTGAGGGATACGACTGCGTGTTTCACGTTGCAGGGATCGCACATGTTGACATCGGGGAAGACAATAAATGGCTGGAACAGTTTTACAACATCGTTAATCGCGACTTGGCCATCGAAACAGCTAAGAAGGCAAAACGTGAAGGAGTGAAGCAATTTGTGTTCATGTCCTCAATGATAATTTACGGCAATGCAGATTTTGTGAAAGCACGAATTAACAAAGACACTCCCCCGCACCCTGAAAGCATATATGGCAACAGCAAATGGGAAGCTGATAAGGGAGTAAGAGAATTAGCCGACGAAAATTTTATCGTAACAGTTTTACGTCCACCTATGATTTACGGGAAGGATAGTAAAGGAAATTACCCGAGGCTTGCTTATTTCTCAAGAAGGCTGTGGATTTTCCCAAACATCAAGAACGAACGCTCAATGTTATTTGTGTACAACCTTTGTGAATTTGTCTGCCAAGTGATCATGAGAAACAGGGGCGGAATATTTTTTCCTCAAAACGCTGAATACACTTGCACAAGTGAGATGGTCAGGGAGATCGCGAAAATTACAGGACACAAAATTTGGATCAGCAAGATATTTAATTGGGTAGTATGGACGGCGTATCACGTTCCAGGAGAAAGCAGAGCAGCACGAAGACTACGAGACTTGGCACGCAAAGCTTTCTTGAATATGGCGTATGAACAAGATATGAGCGTTTACGATTTCGAATACAGGCTTTACGATCTGAAGACTTCACTTGAAATTGCAGAGGGCACAAACAACGGTGACGACGAAAAAATTTGAGAGTTTTTGTAGTTGAAAATGTAGTTGAAAAATTGACAGCTCCCGAAATTTTCAGGAACTGCCATTAATTGATTACGTTATAGCATTTCTTTTAGGAACGGTGGCAAGATAAACGCGCTCTTGTGAATCTCATTCGTGTAATATCTCGTGTTATTGACACTGCGAACGGGGACGGCCGGGTCATCTTTCATTGAAGCTATTCCGTATGTCCACATTCCAGAAGGATAAGTTGGAACGACTCCCCAATATAATTTCACGACCGGGAAAATTTTTCGCATCTCGTTAATTGCCTGAAGCATTAAATCTTTGTCAGTGAATGGTGACTCTGTAAGCTCCGACATCATTGCATCAGGATTCATTACGCGTTTAACGTCCGAATAAAAATCCGCTCTGAATAATCCCGCAGCAAAGTCCACAGGGTCAGTGCTATCTACAATCACAACGTCAAAGCGCTCGTCAGTCTCACGAATAAATTTCAACGCGTCCATGCACCTAAAATCAGCTCTTGGATTCGAGAATGAACTTCCCGCGAATGGCAAATACTTCTCTGAACATTCTTTGACTCGTCTATCAATATCAATCAACGTGCATTTCTTGACGCATTCATGTTTCAAGACTTCACGCATTATAGCCCCATCGCCACCGCCGACTATGAGGACTCTTTCGGGATTCTTGTGAGCACATAACGGTACATGAGCCATCATTTCAGAGTATGTGAACTCGTCCTTCTCCGTCAACTGATAAGCACCGTCAAGCATTAAGACTCGTCCGTATTCATAAGTGTCAGCGATCAATAATTCCTGATAGTCAGTTTTTTCGGCGTGAAGAAATTCCTTAACGCGCATTGATAATCTAAGATTGTCCGTGCTGTATTCGGTCAACCATAAATCATTCGAACGTTTTGGGCGTGTAACGTATTCAGCCATTCTTAAGCTAATGCCTCCCCAAGATTTTGGCCAAGCTCACAACATTTCTGCAGATCCTCTTCAGTCGGGGACGTGAACACTTCAACTTGCGGGTCGACAACCTCAAGCTTAACTTTCTCGGCAAAACCCTGCAACGCGGTTAAAGCTCCCTTGCTCCAGCTATAACTTCCAGCGAGTCCCAAAATTTTGTTCTTGGGCATACGGCTTAAGAGTTTTGAGCACAAAGCTTCCATAGGCGGATAAAGTTGAGTGTTATACGTGCAGCTTAACAGAGCCAACGCCTTGAACTTCCATATATCGCGCAACAAATACGAAGGATCAGTTCTCGATACGTCATATAGTCTTACGTCCTTAACTTTAGCTTTTGATAAACCAGTGCATACAGCCTCGGCCATTCGTCTTGTGTTACCGTACATTGAGCCATAAACCACCACTGCGCCTTTTTCGGACTCAAACTTGCTCCACTTGTCATAAAGCGAAATAACCTGCTTAATATTTTCTCTGAATAACGTTCCGTGTGAGGGATATATGTATTCAATATTGAGAGCCGATAACTTCTTCAAAGCTACCTGAACGATATTTGAGTATTTCCCGACGATGCAAGCATAGTATCTCAACATTTCATCTTCCCAACGTGAATTAGTTTTCTCGTCATCAAAAATTCCTCCTTCATGAGCGCCGAAGCCCCCAAAAGAGTCATTCGAGAATAAAATCCCGGTCGTCGTGTCAAAAGTTACCATGCTTTCAGGCCAATGCAACATAGGAACAGTCGCGAACTTCAAAACGTGTCCGCCCAAGTCTAAAGTATCGCCATCTTTCACAGTGATAACGTCGTCGCTAATTCCATGATAGCCTTTAAGTAATGGCATAGTTTTAGCGTTGCCGATGAATTTCAGTGCGGGCCATTTAGCTTTCAGTTGCGAGATTAAGCCAGCGTGATCTGGTTCCATATGGTTTATGACGAGATAGTTTAGCGTTCTGCCGTTGAGGGCTTGCAACAATTTATTGTAATATTCGTCGAGATAGGGACCTTTTACTGTGTCTATTGCTACGGTGGCAGTAGTCCCGATTATCACATAGGCGTTATATGCTACACCTTGAGGAAGTGGCCATAGAGATTCAAATTTGTCCGTCTCTTTGTCATTGACACCTACCCACCAGGTATCTTTGCCAGCTTGTATAGCTTTGTACATGATTTATTATTCCTCCTTTACAAGTTTGCTTTATTATAGCGTGATTTCAATCTTATTAAGCTCATTCGCGAAATTATAGCTAATCTCACCTTTTGCGACTCGTTTCAGAATCGTAATACCTAAGTGTGTGTCGTCGTCTTCATCATAAACGGCGTCAAACGGGTTAAATTTTCGTCCCGCGCTTGTAAGGTTTATCAGGATACTTGAGTCTGCTTCAGAGTACGAGATAGATATATCAATATTTACGTTCTCGTCGTCGCCATAACAGCCTGCGAGGATTTCATAAACGAGTTCTTCACAGCAAAGCTCCAAACGATAGGCAAGCCTTGAGTCGATTCCGTATTTCTCCGTGAAATTGTGAATACCTCCCTGCATTGCCATTAAGTCAAAATTTTTCTCTGTGATGCTGTAGCTGAAGTACTTTAGCTTTCTGATAAACGCTATGGTCTTGTCTTTCTTGGGAGAGTCGAAAATTTCCGCGGGCGTTCCTTGTTCATAGATTCCTCCGTCGGCAAAGAATAAGACTCGATTAGCAACTTCGCGAGCAAAATTCATTTCGTGAGTAACTATTAACATCGTCATGTCCTGTTTCGTCAACATTCGAATCATGGCTAGAACTTCCCCAACCATTGTTGGATCAAGAGCGCTTGTGGGTTCATCGAACAGTAAAACTTTTGGTTTCATCATGAGGCTACGACAAATTGCTATTCGCTGTTGTTGACCTCCTGATAAATGAACGGGCATTGATTTAGCTTTTGAGGTTAAGCCGACTTTGGAGAGCCATTCCAACGCTTGGGCTTCAGCGTCTGCTCTGGACATTCCTAAAAGTTTAACGGGGGCCAAGCACAAATTATCAAGCACATTCATATGCGAGAACAGGTAAAATTTTTGGTACACCATTCCCATTTTCCGGCGAATTTGATTCACGTTAGCTCCCTTGGCCGTAATCTCTTCCCCATCAATGAAAATTTGTCCGGCGTCAGGAGTTTCGAGAAGCTCAAGTGAACGCAAGAATACACTTTTCCCGCAACCAGAACCACCGATTATCGCAATTCGTTCTCCCTCGTCAACGTTGAGATTAACATTGTGCAACACCTGTAAATTCCCAAAGGACTTGGCCAAGTTTCTGACTTCAATAAGGCTCATGCTAATCTCTCCTTCCTGCTGTGAAGATAATCACTGAACGCGAATATCCCGTGAACAATATAAGCAAGCGCGAGATAAATCAACATTCCGATTATTATAGTCACCATTGGCTGCATAGTTCTTGAGGCTATGTTATTGATTACTCGTGTTAAGTCAGTTATTGATACGTAACCTACAACGCTTGTCCATTGAATGAGATTTATAACGGTGGATTGATAAACGGGCTTAGCTATCCCGACAACTTGGGGCAATGTTACTAACCTGAAAGCCTGCCATGCAGAGAATCCCAACGTTCTGGCCGCTTCAACTTGTCCGTGATCAGTGGCATTGATTGAGGCTCTTAAGAGTTCAGCAACGTGTGCCGCAACATTCATTGAGAACGTAATCACAGCTATAGTTTCAGCAGCGAGTCTACTACGAGCAAACACGCCATAATACATCAGCATTAACAACATTAAGACAGGAGAGCCGCGAAGAATCAAGATATAAATCTTGGCCGGAACGCTGAAAATTTTCACACGCGACATTCTCAACGCACAAACAACGGCGCCTAAGATCGTCCCGAATAATAACGAGAACGCAGAAATTCTAAAGGTAGCTCCGAGTCCTCGCAATATAGTGAGGTAAGAGCCACCCTGAATCAAAATCCTATATAAAATTTCGTTAATGGTCATGGTAATTTATTCTGCGAGTCCGATAACCAAATCCGTATCCCATTCATAATATGGATCAGACAAAATCACGCTGCTATACGAATCCTTCATTACACCACCAAGATTTTTGCCGCGATATTTAGTAGGAGTCTTTAGGCCTTCAGTGTTCCTGTACCAGAAAACTACGTCAGCTCTTTCCGACGCAAGAGCCGCAGATCTTCCGCCAGCCTCAACGCTTATAAGTCGAATATTCTTTTTCAGGCGTTTACCGATTTCCGACAATATGGCAGTGTTGTAGCCTGTTGGTGTACCGTCTGCAGCTATGAAATCTATCGGGGGTAAGTCGCCAGTAACAGCTACTTTGATTATTTCAGCGTCCTTAAATGTCGTGAATTTGATTCGCGCGGTTGGTTCTTTGAAGGGTTCAGATAGATATTGAGACTCTAATTTTTTGAGCGTACCATCTTTTTTCATGGCGGCTATAGCTTTGTTGAACTCACCTTGTATTTTCGTGTCGCCCTGTCTAAATCCAAACGATATAGTTGAAGGCATCATGTTAAGCGAGAACAAAATATCGTAGAGCGGATTATTTCTTACCAAATATAAGCCAACAACTTCAGGTAATATAACTTCGTCAACTTTTCTTGAACGTAAAGCCATTTGCATCGAGAGCAAAGAGTCGTAGAAGTGAACAACTCTTCTGGTCTTCACGAGCTCAAGGATAAAGCCCTCGAGTCTGTCCTCCTGCATCCAGTCAGAGTTCTCACTGAGCAGAGGAGATAAGGCTTTGCGCAGATCATCAAGCCCTTCCTGAAATTCTGACTCAGTTGTGCCGAGATATGTCAGCACTCCAGTATCGACATGATTCTTCGAGGCCGCCGCACATGACGAAATCATCAGAGTGACAAAAACTACTGCACATAAAAATTTCTTCAAGATTGAATTGCTCCTTATTGATTGAGATGCGCATATATTACCAAAAAAA
>CAJOGG010000037.1 GCA_905234205.1 uncultured Synergistales bacterium
CAACCTGTGCTACATAGACTGTTCCGTAGGTCATCGCCATACGTCCAAGATCCTTCTTGCGTGTACGCTTGCCGCTTGCTGCGAATTGAGCGATAGCTGCTGTAGGAGTTGATTTTGATGACTGACCGCCGGTGTTGGAGTAAACTTCCGTGTCAAGTACAAGGACGTTGACATCTTCGCCGCTTCCGAGTACGTGATCGAGTCCGCCGTAACCAATGTCATAGCCCCAGCCGTCTCCGCCGATGATCCATACTGATTTCTTGACGAGATAATCATGATATTGAGCGATTGTGCAGAACTCTTTCTGAGCCGCGTCACTTAACGGTGCGTGTTCATGTTCCTCACAACCACAGCAGCAGAATACTTTCTCAAGCAACTCTTCAACTTTTGCAGCAGCCTCTACTGAAGCCTCGCCATTCTCGTGAACATCAAGCCAGCCCTGTAAGACTTCTTTATCCTCTGCTGGTACGTCGTCCATAGCGATAAGATTCTTTGCCGCAGTCGTTAAGTAGTTGACCATGACGTTAAGAGAAAGTTTCATTCCCATTCCGTACTCTGCAGCGTCCTCGAACAATGAGTTACCCCAAGCCGGGCCGTGTCCGTTAGCGTCAGTTGTGTAAGGCATTGAAGGTGCTGAGCCGCCCCAAATTGATGAACAACCTGTAGCGTTGGCAACGATCATTCTTGAGCCAAATAATTGTGTGATTAATTTCGCGTAAGGAGTCTCGCCGCAACCTGCACAAGCTCCGCTGAACTCGAATAACGGTCTCTGGAACTGTGAGCCTTGTACTGTGAACTTGTCGCCAGCGTCTTTCTTGTCTGCAACGTCTTCAACCGCGAATGTCCAGTTATCAACCTGATCAAGCTGTGTAGCAGTCGGTTTCATCTCAAGGGCTTTGACCGGGCAAATGTCTGCACAGTTTCCACAGCCTAAGCAGTCAAGAGCATCAACCTGCATCTTGTATTTGTAGCCAGCAGCTTTGAGTTTCGGGGCCTTAACGTCAACTGCTCCAAAGTTCGCCGGGGCAGCAGCCTGTTCAGCCGCGTCAAGTAAGAACGGTCTAATAGCAGCGTGCGGACATACCATTGAACACTGGTTGCACTGGATACACTTTGCACTATTCCATTCAGGAACGTTGACAGCGACTCCGCGTTTCTCAAATTTCGATGTGCCTGCCGGGAAATGGCCATCTTCATAACCGTCAACGAATGCGCTTGAAGGTAATGTGTTGCCTTTTTGTGCGTTGATCGTCTCAACCTGGTAGCTAATGAATTCAGGAACATATGAAGGCATACCCGGTTTGACTTTCTTAACGTCCTCGGCTGTCTTCCATGATTCAGGAACCTGAATCTCAACGATTCCGGCAAGTCCTGCATCAACGGCTGCGTAGTTCATGTTGACGACCTTTTCGCCCTTGCGTCCGTATGAGTGAACGATTGCTTCCTTCATGTATTTCACAGCGTCATCGATTGGAATAACGTTGGCAAGTTTGAAGAATGCCGACTGCATGATCGTGTTTGTACGTGAACCAAGTCCGAGTTTCTGTGCCTCGTCAACGGCGTTGATTACGTAGAATTTGCAGTTGAGGTTAGCAAGTTTGCGCTTCAAGCTGGCTGGTAAATGCTCCTCTAATGCCTCAAGGGTCATCCACTGAGTATTAAGTAAGAATGTTCCGCCCTCTTTCATGCCCTGGAGTAAGTCGTACTGATTAACATATTCCTGTTTGTGGCATGCGATAAAGTCTGCGTGGTCAATGAGGTAGGTTGACTTAATCGGGGATTTTCCGAAACGTAAGTGTGACATAGTGATACCGCCGGACTTCTTCGAGTCATAATCGAAATAGCCCTGTGCGTACATGTCAGTGTGGTCACCGATAATCTTGATTGAGTTCTTGTTAGCTCCGACTGTACCATCTGAACCAAGTCCCCAGAATTTGCAGCAAACTGTTCCTTCTGCAGCGGCGTTGATGTGTTCGTCAGGGATTAATGAGCTGTCGTTCACGTCGTCAATGATTCCGAGTGTGAAATTATTGCGAGGCTCAAAGAGTTTCAAGTTATCAAACGTTACTTTGATGTCGCTAGGTGTTGTATCTTTTGAGCCGAGTCCATAACGTCCGCCAACGATCTTCGGGGCTTTGTCATTGCCAACGAATAATGAGCATACGTCTTCATACAACGGGCCGCCAAGTGCTCCAACTTCCTTAACTCTGTCAAGGACTGCGATAGCCTTTACGGTTGCCGGGAGTGCTCTGAAGAAATACTTCGGTGAGAATGGGCGATACAGGTGAACTTCAACAACTCCGACTTTCTCGCCGCGTGCGTTCAAGTAGTCTACAGTCTCTTCGATTGCTTGACATACTGAACCCATTGCTACGATTACGCGATCTGCATCAGGGGCTCCGTAGTAACTGAACGGGTGATACTCGCGTCCGCAAATGCCCTTAATGTCGTTCATGTACTTGGCTACGATGTCAGGTACTTTGTCATAGAAAGGCTGTGAGGCTTCTTTAGCCTGGAAGAATATATCGGGGTTCTGTGCTGTGCCTTTCGTGTAGGGCTTCTCGGGTCTCATTGAACGATCTCTGAAAGCTGCGATAGCGTCATAGTCAACGAGTTTTGCTAAGTCTGCATAGTCGAAGGTGTCAACTTTCTGAATCTCGTGTGAAGTTCTGAAACCATCAAAGAAATTTAATACTGGTACGCTTGATTTAATAGCTGTTAAGTGAGCTACTGCGGCCATGTCGTGAGCTTCCTGTACTGAACCGCCGGCGATCATCGTGAAGCCTGTCATTCTTGTTGACATAACGTCACTGTGGTCTCCGAAGATTGAAAGCGCGTGCATTGCTATAGCTCTTGCTGTAACATGGAAGACACCGGGTAATAATTCTCCAGCGATCTTGTACATGTTAGGGATCATGAGTAACAAGCCCTGTGATGCTGTGTAAGTGCTTGCTAATGCTCCTGCTGATAACGCACCGTGACAAGCTCCTGCTGCTCCTGCCTCACTCTGCATTTCAGTAACTTTTACAGTATGACCGAAAATATTTTTACGACCGTGTGCTGCCCATTCGTCAATATGCTCGGGCATAGGTGATGAAGGTGTAATAGGATAGATTGTGGCCATTTCGGAAAAAGCGTATGCAACGTGAGCGACTGCTTCGTTTCCGTCCATAGTTTTCCAATGTCGTTTGAATGCCATGAAAGAAAAACCCTCCCTCTAAATTTTCTTATATAAACACTAATATGCGTGCAAGTATTCTACTACAAAATTTATGAATGATACAATACAATACAATCACTAATTAATCGTAGGGAGGTAAGAATTTAATGCTCGAAAAAGTTATTGATGATTATATTCGTGAATTGCCCGAAAAAAATTGCTGTTGGTTCAATCGCAAGTGGCTGAAGGCAAAAGAATTTGGGGAGCTTGCGAATAACGTCACAGAGATTCTCAAAGCTTCGGGCTTGACTCCGGGACAAAGGCTAGCTGTGTTGATGCCAAATAGCCCTGTAATGTTGGCTGTTATGTACGCAACTTGGAAGCTTGGCGGCGTGTTTTGTCCTTTGAACGAGAAGACGGGAGAAATATCACTCATAAAGACTCTCGGACTCTTGAAACCTTTTGCTGTAATTCTATCTGATGGAGTCAAGATTGAACTTGAGGACGCGTTGAAAAATTCCGGCTATGTCTGCTCTAGATTCGGCTCTGAAAATTTGACTGGCAACGAAAATTTCAAAGGGGTAACTGCTCCGGCTGATGACTTCGATAAAACGCTGGCGGTTATCTTCTCAACTTCAGGGACAACTGGCGATCCCAAAGCTGTGCCATTGACTCACGAGAACATTCTCGACAACGTAAAGGCTTGCTTAGAAAAACTCGTTGACTTAACCCCGGATAATTCTTTGTTGAACGTGCTGCCTAATTTCCATGCGTTCGGGTTCACGGTGTGCTGCGTGTTGCCATTCGTCCTAAAAGCGTCGCAAGTTCTTGTTGCAAGTTTCATGCCACCGTCAAACACTCTTAAGGCCATTGAGGAAGCTAAACCCGATGTGTTATTACTCGTGCCAACGATGATTGGATTCGCTGCGTCAATGCTGGAGCGTCAGGGGAAAAAATTAACCGGCATAAAAGTTTTGATAGCTGGCGGAGATAAATACAACACTAAAATGGACGACAGAGTAACAGCCGCTTTCGGTGTACAACTTATTGAAGGCTACGGGATCACGGAATGTTCACCGGTCTTATCAGTCAATCCGACTCCCGCAGTCAGAAAACTTGGAACAGTCGGCCCCGCTCTACCACGTTTTGAATTAAGGCTTAAGTCAGAAAATGGCGAGGAGTTACCGATTCCTGGCGATGGCGTTTTGTGGTGCAAAGGTCCAAGCGTAACTTCAGGCTACTATCATGCGCCGGAGATTAATCACGAGAGATTCATTGATGGCTGGTTCAACACCGGCGACTATGTCAAGATTGATGAGGACGGTTATATAAGCATTCTTGACAGAGTAACGGATATTATCATTGTCGGAGGCTTCAACGTTTACCCGCAAGAAGTCGAGGCGATTTTGTCGGAGCACCCGGCCGTAAATACTGCTGTAGTAGTCGGAACTCCCAATGACATGAGCGGCGAAGTACCTAAAGCATTTATCATCAAGGAAAAAGATTCAGAGGTAACAGAACGTGAGCTTGTGAATTTCTGCAAGAATCGTTTATCACATTATAAAGTCCCTAGGACCATAGAATTTGTTGAGAGCCTGCCAATTTCAGCGACAGGAAAAATTTTACGACGTGTATTGCGTCAACAGGAAAGAGAGCGCGAAAAGAAGTAATGAGGCTTGAGAACATCATCATTCCTAACTTACAGAATGATAGCGAGAAAAATTGTTATTGGTGGGACGGAAAATGGTACACACGTAAAGATTTGCTTGCTATCGTTGAGAATTGCGAAAACGTTTTGAGGGAAGCTGGCTTTACTCGTGGTCAGAAACTCGTTGTTATGCTGAAGAACTCCCCGTTAATTCCGGCGTTGTCGTTGGCATGTTGGAAGCTTGGCGGAATCTTTTGCCCATTGAACGAGAAAGCAGGACTTGAATCTCTCACAGGCACATTGAATCTAATAAAGCCCTTTGCGGTTGTGTCTGAACACGAAATCCCGGAACTTGAAAAATTGTGGCCGTGTATCACATGCAACCTTAACGATGTAACAATTCCAGCCTTCACAGGAAAAACTCAAGAGCCTGATTCAGAGGATTACGCCGTCATATTTGCGACTTCAGGTACAACAGGAATGCCCAAAGCCGTGCCATTAACTCATGGAAACTTGATAAGCAACTGTAAAGCTACGAAACAACAGGTTTACCCGCTTAATGAGAACAATACGTTTTTGACGGTACTGCCAAATTTTCACTCGTTCGGCTATACATGTGCCACAATGCTTCCTCTTTCGATCGGGGCAAAACTTGCTATAGTCCCTTCGTTCCTTCCTCCGGCACAAACTATAAGAGCCATTTCCGACGCGCCTACTACAGTAATGTATATTGTCCCGGCTATGCTTTCGTTCTTGTTGATGTCAGTTGAGAAAGGCAAGATCCCCGCGAAAATTCTTTCACGTCAAAGCGTTATTTGCACTGGCGGCGATAGATTGAATCCCAACGTTCATAAGCAAGCACTAAAACTTTTGGGACGGGACATTATGGAAGGTTACGGCCTAACAGAAACTTCCCCGGTCGTATGTATGAATCACGATTGCGAGACTCAACATTCAGGGACTTCAGGGCCATTGATTCCGGGTTATGAGTATAAGCTGAAGAATCGTGACGGAGAAGTCATAACTGACAAGGACAATAAAGAGGGCATTTTATGGATCAAGGGGCCAAGCATTACACCAGGATATTTGCACGCACCGGAAATCACGGCTGAAAGATTCGACTCTGAAGGTTTCTTTAACACAGGCGATTACGTTCGATTTGATGAAGATGGCTACGTTTCTATTCTTGACAGAGTCACTGATATTATCATCGTCGGAGGCTTTAACGTTTACCCGCAGGAAGTCGAGAAAGTTTTAGCGGAACATCCGGCTGTACATCAGGCTGTAGTTGTAGGAATGCCGCACGAGATTAATGGACAAATCCCAAAGGCTTATATCTTGCTTGAAGACGGAGCTGAAACCAACGAGAGGGATATTATCAAGTTTGCGAAAGAACATTTAGCACATTTCAAGGTCCCAAGAGCTGTAGAATTTGTTAGCGAGTTTCCATTATCAGGAACGGGAAAAATTTTGCGGAGAGTTTTGCGAGATAGGGCGGCTGGTAAATAAAATAGAGTCCCCCGAGTTATTAGCTTGGGGGATTCGTTTTAGGCTTAGGATTTTTGGGGCGTTTTCGTCGATAATTTGCCTTGGATTTAGATTTAGACTTGGGGGATTCGTTTAAGGGTTGCTTATCCTTTTTAGTAGCTGGTTTAGATTTCACAACGTCTTTGAGTTCCAGTCGTTTCTCTCGTGTTCTTTTTCGTTCAGCTCTTTCCTTCAACATTGCTATACGTGCCGCTGCAGCTTTCTTTTTCTCCAAAAGCTCTTTGTCCTCGCCCCATTCTTCGCCTTGCAAGACAGCCTCTTTGAAGTCCGGAAACTCTTCAATCGAAATTGATACAAGCCTACCGTTTGGGAAACGTACGTTCACGCGTTCAGTGCCAAGTTCGACGCTATCAAGCACATAAATTCCATGTTCAGTTTTGATTTTTGCACCAGGCCCAGGGAGTTTTGACCATAATTCGGTGTAATTCTCTTTCTCGTACGACATACAGCACATTAATCGGCCGCATAAGCCTGAAATTTTTATTGGATTTAAGGCTGAACGTTGTTCCTTGACGATTTTAATACTTATCGGGGAAAATCCTCGCAGCCAATAACTACAACAGCATGGCCTCCCACATGAAGATATACCCTTGACAATTCGTGCCTCGTCTCTGATACCAACTTGTCGCATCTCTATTCTAGTCTTAAATTCGTGTGCAAGATCCCTCACGTATAATCTAAAATCTACGCGTTGTCCGGCCGTGAAATAGAAATACATTTTTTTGCGGTCGAGCATGTATTCAACGTCCACAAGTTTCATGTTGAGCTTATGATCCTGCAAAATCTCTCGCGCAATCAACAAGGCCTTATCCTCTTCACGCTTACACATGTAATAAAATTCTATGTCTCGCGCGTTGGCTTCCCTCACAAATTCAACTTCATGCAGCATTGTTTGTGTACTGTCCTCAAATGTTGAAGTCGCTAGTTTATATTTCTCCTGTTGTTCCTCTGAAAGCATTCCGCCGGGTAATCCCATTTCGTAGCCTCGTGAGGTCTTCAACAGAACCCATTTTGAGTTCAAGCTATCTGTATCGACTTTAGTCAGGCCTAAATATCTTGGCTTACCAAAGATCGTTAAATATACACTCATAAATATTTCCCTCTTTTAACGTTAAGATTATTATGTCGCACAATAACGGGACGGCTAAAATTTTTTTGCTTGCTATGATTCGTAATCGTTCAATTATTGGCGCGTTAGGTTGTCTCTGTGATAAAGCGTAATTTGCCCAAGCCTCTAAATCGTTTATTACTGAATCGACTTCAGCTTTACGAGATCTTGCTAGCCATTGGAGCCACTCTGACTCATTGCTAGGCATTTTGTAAGATCGTGTTTGTTCCTGGGAGATTAAGACACTGTAGCGGGATCTGCTTTTTAACGTCGGCAGAAATAATCTTCCGTCCTCCATTAAGAACAATATATAAGCATGCGTGGGAGGTTCTTCAGCGAGTTTCAGGAGGCTATTAGCAGCGGCGACCAACAATTTATCAGCACACATAACCACGCCCAAACGTTTTGACGCTTCCATGGGTTTCAACGCGATATTTTCAATAAAGCCTCGTGTAGTGTTAGAGTACTCCTCGTCGGTCATGGTGTTGCTATTTCCGATTCGCGCGGCCTTATCGCTGGTACCGATTACCAACAAATCCGGGTGCGTAGGTCTGTAACTTCCAAGAACTTTTTTAGCAAGAGCCTCTATGATTTCGTTGTGCCATTTCACGGGAGCAACTATGGCTCTACAGTGGGGCATTTCCTCGCGCAATATCTCCTGCCACGTTACATTAGTAGCGAGATCAGACAACCTTTTATTTCCTCCATTATGGCCAAGGCTTTTGTCCTGTTTCCCTCGTAGATAAACGCCTCTTCAAGTTCGTCCATGGCTTTTTCCGCACGCTCAATCGTGATATACATTTTACGGTCAGTTTTTCGCCAACGCATATCACGTTTGATTCGCATTCCTTGGGCTGCACGCTTCAATAACTCATGCAAGACGGCTCTATATTCTTCAATCAAACGTCCACCAGGAAACACTGATAACCTGTCAGATAGTTCATAAAGCTGATCCAATAATTCCTCAAGCTCCGTGGACTCCATTGCGGCCTCAAAGCTAAAAGCTGAAGGAGTAATTGCGCTTGCCGGGTCAGTGTGTCGTCCAGTCTGTGAACTTCCGTATTCAACTCGTGGCTGTGAACTTTGAGTAGGCTCTGAACCTCGTCGCTTTATCTGAATGGCACACATTCTGTAATCCTCTTGAAGACTTGTGCTTCGTCAAGGCCGTCGCAATTTATTATTATGCCCGTGAAATTAGCTCGATAAAAATCGCTGACTTTGGTAATCAATCTCAAGCCTTCAGCCTCGAATTTATCATTATGATTGTTGCGAGCGAGTACTCGTGAAAAAGCTATCTCAGGATCTATATCAAGCAAAATTTTTACGTCAGGTTCAGGAAATTTACATGCCGCTATTAATTCTTTAACGTGGTCGATATTCAGAGCTTGGCCCGCAGATTGATAAGCCAATGTTGAGTCATTGTAACGTTCGCAAATTATATTCTCATTAGCTTTGAGGGCAGGGGCTATAACTTTGTCAACGTGTTCAGCTCTATCAGCCAAGAACAACAATAAATCCGAGAGCGTGCACAAATTTTTGTTGCCCAATATCAACTCGCGCAATACATATGGCTCAGCAGTCCTTATAGTTTTTCGTCCAGTTTTAGTTTCAAGCCATTCAGCTAGCTTTGAAGATTGTGTGCCTTTTCCTGATCCGTCTACGCCTTCTATTGTGATAAACATTTATTTCTCCGTGTCAATTCGTATAATTCGCTTCATCATGCCGCTAATGAAATATTCAGAGCTGTAGATTCCAAGACTGCCTTCCTCGATTCGTCGTGATTTAGTCTCGCTCAAAAATTCTTGCTCTTCTGGTAATAAGTCATCGTCGGTAGAATTTGCGCCTGATTTTTTCGATAACGCTTTGCTCAAAGCATTGCCTAAATTGTCGCTATTGAGTTCCAGAATCAACTCGTTATTAGAATCGGCGGCCTTGAACTCGGTCAGTAATCTCTCAAGGCTGTCTATAGTTTTATACCCCTCATTAATGGCTGTCTGCGGCATAGGCTCTTCGCTACCTCCACGAACGATCAATTCACTTACGCCGGAGGCATCGTCAGGGATTTTGAGCTTGAATTTACGTTCTATAGTTTCAGTTCTCCAGGCTCGCAACGTAACACTGATTTCAATTTCTTCACCTGGCTT
>CAJOGG010000038.1 GCA_905234205.1 uncultured Synergistales bacterium
GGAACCTAATAAGGCTTCAATTTTTCCGTATTCCATTTTGAATCATAACCCTTCTAACAAATTTCATTACGCTGACATTATACGCCCTTCAAGAATCACCAACACGCCCGCAACAATTAGGACAATGGCAAAAATCATCATGATTGATATAGCACTGATTAACGGTGACGCACAAACAAGCAACGCCGAAATTATCAAAGCTATACCATTTATTAGCATGAGCCACCAGCCTTGAATTTTTGCGCCTCCTAGCCAAAACGCCGCACACATTCTTGTTATTCCAGTTGAAACCAGCCACAAGGCAACCACATAGGGAATTAAGAAAGCACTTAAGCCGGGTTGAAATATCATAACGATTCCAGCCGCAATATCCAGAAGCCCAAGCACGATAAAACGCCATAGCCTGAAAAAGTAAAATCCCGTGAAATAGTTTATTCCATCAGCAACAAGCCCACAGCCGATGAAAAATCCCACTGACACAAGTGCACTGACTGGACGCAAAAACGCAAGTATCCCCAACAAAATTAATATTGCTCCGGTGATGTAACAATGCCAACAATAGTTTCGCATGAATTATTTTCCTTCCTTCTCTAGTAAATTATTTAAGTCACGTTGTATTTGTTCAGGTGTTACTGATTGAAGCACGTTAAAGCCAAAATCCTTACCAGCCTGAATATTTCTCGCAAGATCATCAATGAATACGCATTCACTTGGGATTAAATCATATTTTTGGGCCAAGCATTCGTAAATTTCACGTTGAGGCTTGATTAATTTCACGTCGCACGAGAACACGCCCCCGTCCAAAAGTGGCAGAAAGTCTAACACTTCGGGATTCTTTTTCATGACATAGCGCGAATAATTCGAGAGGTACAGCAATCTATAGCCCCTAGTTTTCAAACTCTTAAGCCAATCCGGAGTTGATGGTCTTTTTTTCAAAGTGTCGCCTATGTTCTCTACGATTGAGCGCAATTCTTTCTCAAGGTCAGGAGAGTAATTTATCAAGGACGCTAAAACTTGTTCAGGCTCATCACCAGCATCAAGACGATCCCAACGGCCTCCGCCCCAAACGGTTTCATTGAGTTTGTCGTAAAATGTATGGTCAGCTCCTGGAAATAGCCTGTGAATGAATCCGTCCCAATCGAAGTCGATTAACACGTTGCCTATGTCAAATATTATCGTAGTTATCATACAGCAGTTATGCCCTCCATTTTTGCAAGTTCGGCAAAGTTTTTCTTGTGGCCTGCTTCGTCAACCCACCCCAATAAATCTTCACGCAATTCAACTTTTCGTCCTGACTTCAATAACTCAAGCACACTTTCACGCACACAAAACTCGCTTGCAATTCCACACACAAGCACTTCTTGGCCTATGACCTGATTAATCTCTTTGCCAGCCTTATTGTGAGCCTTGAATGCTGAATATTCTTCATGTGAATCATCGTCGCCCTTGTAATAAATTGTGTTGTCGTTAGGACGCTGTTCAGGGTTCTTGATGTCAGTGAAGAAACTTGCGTGAAGTTCTGCTCCATGTGTCCCGGCATTGCAATGAATCGGCCAAGTTCCACCGTTTTGAATATAGCTGCAATGATTGAGGCTGTGAGCGTCTGCTGAATAATAAACTTTTGCGTCAGGATTTTCGTTAATGAGGTTGATTATATTCGCAACTGCTTCAAGTGAATGTCCGCAAGCCAACGATCCATCAATAAAATCATATTGGCAGTCAACTACTAAAATTTCCATAAAAGCTTACCCCTTTCATAGTTCATCGAATGTTCCCATGTTATTAATTATAGCGAGTGCAGAGTCTATTATCTGCATGAATATGGCGCAACCCGTTCCTTCTCCGAGTCTCATTGAGAGTTTCAAAGCTGGAGTGAGATTCATGACATTGGCGGCGTATTTATAGGCTGGCTCTGCTGATTCGTGTGAAGCAAACATGTAATCACGAGTCAGAGGGTTAAGTTGATAAGCTAATAGAGCGGCTGCGATCGAGATAACTCCGTCAATTACAACAGGCACGCGGTAAACAGCTCCCCCTATGAATACACCGGTCATTGCGGCAATATCAAGCCCCCCAACGCAGGATAAAATGTTTACCGGATCAGTTAATGAGTCTTTGTGAAAGTCAAGAGCTTTTAAGACAACACATTTCTTTCTCGCAAAAGCTTCATCGTTCAAGCCCGCGCCACGTCCAACAAGATTTTCATTTCGAGATTTCAAAGCCGCCATTATACAAGCACAAGCCGGGGTCGTATTAGCCATTCCAACTTCTCCAGTACCGATTATGTCAATGCCGTTCGATTTCGCTTCACGCACGAGATTTATCCCGAACTCAATAACTTTTTCTGCAAGCTCATAACTCATAGCGCGTTCTTTGAGAAAATTATTTGTGCCTTCATGTAAAAATTTATGCGTGATGATATTTTCGTGAGGAGCAAAATTTTTTATTCCCAGATCGTAGAGTCTTAACTCTGCACC
This sequence comes from uncultured Synergistales bacterium, assembly GCA_905234205.1. Classification (GTDB taxonomy): domain Bacteria; phylum Synergistota; class Synergistia; order Synergistales; family Aminobacteriaceae; genus JAFUXM01. The sequence goes on from CAJOGG010000038.1 coordinate 2,478, forward strand.
AGCTTGACGAGCTAAGATATTAATTCCGGCGTTTTGATTCGTTGCGTAAGCGTTCATTAATCTCCCGGTAAAATCTTGAGGCGATGAACACACACCCGCTTCATAGATTCCGTGGTCGGATCCAAATAAGCAAACTATTTTCCGTGGCGCAATATTTTTGATCTTACCAGTAATTCCCGCAAACCTAATTGAGATTTCTTCAAGCTCTCCAAGACTCCCAATAGGTTTTATGAACTTTGCTTGTAATTCTCGCGCTTGTTTCATAGTTTTTGCATTAAGTGGCTGAATATTTTGTAGTATATCTTGTATCATGATTTCACTTCTCGTTTAAGAATGTTAATGCAATTTTTGATGCTACTTTAAAAACGTTTTCTCGTATATTACCGCTAAGAGGCTTTGTGAATAACTCCGCTACTCTCTTTGTGTTTAGAAGCAGAATTTGAACGAGTAAAGACAGCTCGTCCTTGTTGAAGTTCTTATTAGCGTAGAGATTCACAACGTCAGGAGCTAATCCCCAGTTTTCAAGCCATTTCCATATGAATCTCCAATCGGCAGCATCACAGGGAACGCCAGGAGCACATAATAATTTCATGTTCCAATAAAAATTCGCGAGTAGATCATTATCGGGGTGACCATACGGTAAATATTTCAGGATTGACCTTGCCCAGTGTAAAAGCATTATCATACGCTCTTTCTTTTGTCGTATTTTTATCATGGTATCAACAACTTCTATATCATAAACAAAATACGTCCGCGCTAGTCTATTCTTCCGCAACCAGTATTTGGCCCATAGGAAAGGTTCTGAGTCGCCGCCAAAATTTTTTGAGCTAAGAGAGATTACCCCTATATCCTTTAGAAACAGAATCACTCGTAAATTTCTCTCACCCGAAATATCTCGCATAAGCGTTACTCCTGAAACTGTAGTGAAATTATCTGCCCCGAACATAGTGCCTCCTGAAATTTAACGTACTGATAATATTTCCGTATCCGTCTCTTCGTTACGATCGTTCATCACAAAAACGTCCATAGGAATCGAATTTAATGAACCTGCATCACCTCTAGACATCTTTACTCGTGTAAATTCGTCTCTCGCTTTGACTGTGTAGTGATTGATTCGTATTTTCTCAAAGCATACGTTATCAGCTTGATTAGCGTGTACGTGTTCGCCGTTTTCGTCAAGATTATCGTAGCCTCTGACATAGACCGGAAAATGTGGAGTGATATAGCCTAAAACTTTCATGGGGTCGCATATAGTTTTGATGACGTGATTTCCAACATAATTTCTCTCTGCACATTTCGTGTAATTCTCAAGGACTCCGCCTTCAGGTTTCTTGATGTGTCCTGCCGATCCAAATATCAGCCAATGTACAGCAAGCCCGCCAGCATTTTTGTGACTCGTCATAAATTCATCGACAAAATCGAACAAGTTTCTATTCTCAATACTTTTCCGGACAAAGAGAAATTCATCGGCATCAATCACAGCAAAGTACTTGTATTCTTTACCATGAGTCGCGGCTGCCATGTTATAAGCATCGAGAAGTCGTCCTCTCCCTGGCAAAAGCTGGTATGTAACGATTCCTGAATCAATGTACGGTTTCAAGACTTCACGAAAATTATCGTTGCTATCGTTGTCATAAATGAAGAAGTGATTTATTCCTTGCTTGATGTGAAAGTCCAGCCACTCTTTTATGTATGGTGCTTCGTTCTTTGCTATTAGTACCGCAGCTATTCCCGTTCGCTCTTGAGGTCTTGTACCAATAAACCAACGAATTAATCCTGCCGGAGTCACAAAAATTTTTATCAGCTTGCGTAATTTCCTGTTAGTGCAATTGTAATAAAGTGGGTTTGCTGTACCGCTTGCTCGAATTACGTGTACAAAGTGTTTGATTCGTTCTTTGATGCGCTTCATTGTCTGTTGTGTTGCCTCCTGAAAGTGCTATTGTTGCGCGTAATTATACAACGCCGAAATTTTCAGTGAATTAAGCTATAATTAACTTATTCGATTTTAAATTTTATACAAATCTTATGAGGGGAGTGTATATACACGATGAACCTGCCAACGTTTTTAGGAGGAGTACATCCACCTGAAGGCAAAACATTATCGGAAGGTAAGGCTATCGAAACTTTAAGGCCAACTTCCAGCGGTCAAATGTTCGTTTATCCGTTATCCCAACATATTGGTGCGCCATGTGCTCCTGTAGTAGCTAAGGGAGATAGAGTGCTTGCAGGCCAAAAAATTGCAGATACGGAAGCGTTTGTGTCGGCTCCAATTTATTCGGCGGTATCGGGAACAGTGAAAGATATTGCGCTCAAGTTACAGGTAGCTGGAAAATTTGAGGACTGTATCATAATTGAGAGCGATGGAACTTATGAGAAGGCCCCAAGCTTGATTGACGAGTTAGGGCACAAACCACAACCTTCAGACTACGTAAAGCTTATTCGTGATGCCGGAATAGTTGGACTCGGTGGAGCATGTTTCCCGACTCACGTTAAGTTAAGACCCCCGAAGGATAAACCTATTAAGTGGGTAATAGTAAACGCAGCCGAATGTGAACCGTATTTAACTTGCGATAACAGAATCATGCTTGAAGAGCCTGACGCATTGCTGAAAGGTTTGGAATATGCTCTTGCGATTTTCCCAGAGGCTGAAGGAGTCATTGGCATTGAGAACAACAAGCCCGAGGCCATTAAGACTCTCACGGAGCACAACAAGAATCCCAAAATCAAAATCCAGCCATTAACCGTGAAATATCCTCAAGGCGCAGAAAAAATGCTCATCAAGGCGATAACTGGCCAAGAAGTTCCGTTAGTGCCGGCTCTGCCTGCTGATGTTGGCTGCATAGTGTTGAACGTTCAGACTACGTGGCAAATTTTCAGGACGATCGAATACGGTGAACCTATCACTACACGAGTCATAACAGTAACCGGCGATATAGTTGCGTCTCCGAAAAATCTGCGTGTGCCTTTGGGAATTTCCGTCAAAGAATTGCTTGATGCCTGCGGAGGATTTACTGAAGAGCCTGTGAAGCTTTTAGCTGGTGGGCCAATGATGGGGCTTGCTATGCGTTCAATTGATGTTCCTGTTGTGAAGGGGACTGGCGGTTTATTAGCTCTTGGAAAGAAATCTGCTTACTTGGCCGAAGAAAGTGCCTGTATACGTTGCGGAAAATGCGTTGAGGTTTGCCCGATGCACTTAGAGCCAACTTTGCTTGACCATGCTGTGAGACAAAGGGACTACGAAACTTTTGAAGGTCATGGCGGAATGAACTGTATCGAATGTGGATCGTGTGCATTTATGTGTCCAGCTTCAAGACATTTAGTCCAGAGCTATAAGGCCGGTAAAGATCACGTGAACCAGGAACGCAGAAAAGCTGCAGCAAAAGCAAAAGAGAAAGCAGAGGCGAAATAAATAACTATGGCGAATCAATTCGTAGTATCAGTATCACCACATGTTCACTCGCAATTTGCAACGCGCAATATTATGGGCATGGTCATTCTCGCTCTTGTGCCTTCGGGAATAATGGGCGTGTATTTTCTTGGCCTTCGTTCTCTTGCTGTGATAGCGGCATGTATTCTTGCGTGTGTATGCAGTGAATTTATCTGGCAAAAATATATCATGAAGACTAAATCAACGTTGAGCGATTTATCAGCAGTTGTTACAGGTTTATTGCTTGCGTATAACTTGCCTCCTTCGATTCCGTTATGGATGGCGATTTGTGGTTCAGTCTTTGCTATTATCGTAGTGAAACAGTTTTACGGCGGAATAGGCTGTAATATCGTCAACCCTGCTCTGGCTGCTCGTGCAATGATGTTAATTTCTTGGCCAACAGCTATGACAACATGGACGATCAACGGCGTATCAAGTGCAACTCCTTTAGCGGCAATGAAGGCAGGAAACGCTGTGAAGGCTTCGATCTTTGAGCTTGCTTCGGGAAATATGGCCGGCTGTATCGGTGAGACAAGCGCAATCTTGTTAATCATTGGCGGGCTATACCTAATTTGGGAAGGCGTAATTTCGTGGCGTATACCTGTGATTTATATCGCGACTGCTGCAATTTTGGGAGCGTTATTCAACCACGGCGGAGGCTTTTACCCTGTTCAGGAAATTTTGGCGGGCGGTTTATTAATCGGAGCGTTCTTTATGGCAACGGATTACACAACTTCCCCAATGACTGCGAAGGGACAAATTATTTACGCGTTCGGCTGCGGATTACTCACGGCGTTGATCAGAACATGGGGCGGCTATCCAGAGGGCGTATCGTTCTCAATCTTAATTATGAATGTTGCTGTGCCATTGATTGACCAATACACAGAGCCTAGAGTCTTCGGTGCACCTAAAAGCAATTTCGCTAAGAGAATGGGAGGCAAATAACAATGTCGGATAAAGTTTCATTCAATGACGTTTTCAAGAAGGCTTTGCATTTAGGCGGAACTTTATTCGCTGTGACGGCTGTAACAGGTTTGATTCTAGGCTTTGTGCAAAATGTAACTGCGGACGCTATAAAACGAGTCGAGCTTGAGGCACAAAACGCAGCTTTCAGAATCGTAATGCCCGACGCGAAAAACTTTGAGGAAATCGTAGCTGAACCAGATGAATTTGTCGCAGAAGTAAGACGCGGTGACGACGCTACAGGACTCGTAGGTTGGTGTATGAACGTAAACTCAAAAGGTTACGGCGGAATTGTAAGCTTCATCGTAGGAATCACTAAGGACGGAGGAGTCAAAGCAATCAACATTTTGAATCACTCCGAGACTCCGGGACTTGGCGCACGTTCAACAGAGCCGGAATTTTACGAGCAATTCAACAATAAAACGAGTCTGCCTTTGAAAGTTGTGAAGGGCGAGGCTTCGAATCCTGACGAGATCGCGGCAATTTCTGGAGCAACGATAACTTCAAACGCTGTAACAAGCGGAGTAAATGGTGCAGTCGAATACTGGGCCAAGCATCTGAAAGGGGCTGAATAAGAATTGAGCAAGAAAGGTTTTGGAATCATCACTAATGGAATTTTGTCAGAGAACCCGACGTTCGTGCAATGTATAGGGCTTTGTCCTACTCTGGCAGTTACAACGAGTGTAGCTAACGGCGTAGGAATGGGACTAGCTGCGACTTTCGTATTAATCGCTTCAAACGCTGTTATCTCGTTATTGCGTAAAATGGTGCCTGATGAAGTTCGTATCCCGATATTTATCGTGGTTATAGCTGGTTTCGTTACGGTTATAGAGTTTTTGATGAAGGGATTTGCGCCCGAGTTAAATAAATCGCTGGGAATATTTATCCCGTTAATCGTCGTCAACTGTATCATTCTTGCACGAGCAGAAGCTTTTGCGTCAAAAAATGGCGTTATAGCGTCAGCTCTTGACGGTGTAGGAATGGGCTTGGGGTTCACAATCGCGCTTACGTTCCTTGGATCGATCCGTGAAATTTTTGGTGCTGGTACATGGTTGGGAATGCCTGTAGTAAGTTTTGAGCCTGCTATGTTGATCGTGTTAGCTCCGGGTGGATTTATCATTCTTGGGTGCTGCATGGGAGCATTCAGAGCTATTCAAGCGCGTGCTAAAGGACTCGGGGCTGCTCCTGCTGAAGCTGCTACTGGTTGCGGTTGTTGTGCTATGGCTAAATTCTGCCAGAAGAACAAAGACGACTGCGAGGAGGCGAAATAATCATGACTATGACGGAATTATTATTGCTGTTCATAAGCTCGATATTTGTGCATAACATTTTGCTTTCAAGATTTCTTGGTTGTTGTCCGTTTATGGGGGTAAGCTCAAAGTTGAAGACTGCTCAAGGAATGGGCGCGGCCGTCGTGTTTGTTATCGTGCTTGCTTCGTTGATGACATGGTTGACGTACAATTACTTGCTAGTTCCGTTACACCTTGAATATCTCTACACGTTGTCATTCATTCTCGTAATAGCGGCGTTAGTTCAGTTTGTTGAGTTAGCGTTGAAGAAATTGAATCCCGTGCTTTATAAGTCGCTTGGAATATTCCTTCCGTTGATCACGACTAACTGTGCAGTTCTCGGCGTGGCTGTTCTCAACATGAATGAAGGTTACGGACTCGCGGCGGCTCTAGTGAATGCTCTTGGCTCGTCGTTGGGATTCTTGCTTGCGATTTCGTTAATGGCTGGTATTCGTGAACGTATCGAGGACAACGAAGGAATACCCGTGAGCTTGAAGGGCTTACCAATGGCGTTAATCACAGCGGGCTTGATGTCCATAGCGTTTATGGGCTTCACAGGCATAATAAAGTAAGGAGGCGAAAATTTCATGGATATAATGCACGTAATGATTACCCCGTTAGCCTTAATGGGAATAATGGGCGGAGTGTTCGGAGTGTTATTAGCGATTGCCTCAATAGTTTTCCGTGTTCATCAGGACGAGAGGATCGGCTTAATTCGCGCTGCTTTACCTGGTGCAAACTGTGGCGGCTGCGGTTATCCTGGCTGTGATGGTTACGCTTCCGGAGTCGTTAATGATGGTGCTCCCGTAAATAAATGTTCGGTCGGTGGTGCTCCTGTTGCTGCTCGTATAGCTGAGATAATGGGCGTAGAAGCTGGCGCTACTATTCCAATGAGAGCTTTCTTAAAGTGTAAAGGCACGAAAGAATGTTCCCCGCGACAATTAATTTACGATGGCATTCAAGATTGTAAGAGCGCCGCAATGATTCCAGGAGGTTCGCCAAACTCATGCCCTTATGGCTGTATCGGACTTGGGACTTGTGTGAGCGTTTGCAACTTCGGCGCGTTATCAATGGGTGAAGACGGTTTGCCAAAAGTTGACGTTAATAAATGCGTTGGCTGTGGTGCTTGCGTATCGAACTGCCCGAAAGGAATATTCACGCTTGTACCTGCTGTTGCTGATGTAATAGTTGCATGTAATTCACACTGGAGAGGGCCTATGGTCAAGGGCGTGTGTAGTGCTGGCTGTATAGGCTGCGGAATTTGCGCAAAGATTTGCCCTGTTAAAGCTATTGAGATCGTGAACAATTTAGCAATAATCGATCAATCAAAGTGTATCAAGTGTGGCAAGTGTGCAGAGAAGTGCCCGGCCAAGTGCATAAAGACCGGCGAAAAAGTCCAAGTCTTAGAGAAGACTGCGTAAATTTTGGAAGCATAGTCCCCTGTCGTTA
>CAJOGG010000039.1 GCA_905234205.1 uncultured Synergistales bacterium
AACTAACCTGAATGCTTCTCTCTCGAAAAACGCTTTGGGCGCGTCATACAGTACAGGTTCAACGAATAATTACAAGTTCGGGCTTACTTCTACTAACCTTGTTATTCACTATGAAGTAAAAGAGTCGAAATACCGCACGCTGAGTAATTCCAGGTTTGAGGAGCTGTTAGAGAAGAGGACAATCAAGTCTAAGAAAGAATACGACCAAGATAAAATTGCTGACGATCCTATGCCAGATACTATAGACGAAAACGAAGACGAGTTATTCGAAGAGGCCTCTATCAGAACTGCAGCGGACGATCAAAGTATGCTTGATGTTATGCTGGAACTTAAGCCTGATAATTTCAGGAAACAATTTGGCGACTATTTTGTGTGCGGCTATCAGTATGGGGCTTGCTTTGACGCTTATATCTCGATCTCAACAAAAACTAGCGAACAGATTAAAGAAGTCAAGCAGAAACTTGCTGTTACTGCAACATACGGCGATGCGACGGCTAGTGCTGATATGTCGAACGAGACGAAAAACATACTGAAAGACAGCGATGCAGAAGTAACAGTCAGAATCGTAACGCATGGAATGGGCAACAAACCTGTAGAACTTAATGTGACCAACAGCACCGACATTTCGGCAATGGACACTGTATTCTCTGAACTTGTAGCATTCCGTAATAGAATCGTTGAGCATACAGATCCCAAAGATTTTGCCCCCATCAGAGTCGCTATGAAGAGATGGCGTTCACTTCCTAGCATCGGCATAAAGTTTATAAAAGACGGCGATGACGGAACTATTCCTATTAGTGTTGAACAAGCTACAAAGATTAGTGAATTTAACACTGCGCTTGTGAATTTGAGGGCACATCGTAACTTTGTCATGGGGCTTGGCGATATTACACCAGCAAAGAACCTTGACGAACATTTCGCTGAAGTAGTTGCATACGCTACAAATGGCGGTAATAACTTCTATTCCAACTTAAAGACAATGCAAAGCGCGCTTGAATATACTCATGCAGTTGACGAGCAATTTAAGAAATTGGGGGACAGATACGTCTTCTACACAAAGTTAGTCAAAGCTCAAGAAGCCGAGAAGAAAACGTATGAAGATCTCAAAGATAAAGCGGCCAAGGCTGATGGCGATAAGCACGACTATATACGCAAAATGCCATTTGGAAGCGATCACGGTGGCTCAAGCGGTTATGATTCGTTTGCTGTAAGTAAGTACGTAACTGAAGACATCAACGCAGGTAAAACCTCCCACAGGCAATACAAGAGAACAGCTAAAACAGGTTGGCGTTATGAATGGCATTACGATCATGAAAAAGGTAAAGAAGACTATTTATCAAGTGCGGGGCCGGCTACTATTTCAGCGGATCTAATTCCTGGAACTGGCAACACCTCGGACGCAGTATTCTGTAAAGTCTGGGTTACTTCAACTGCCACGAGTTCAGAACGAGATAACAAACGTGAACTTGTATCACCCGCTCCTCCTGCTGTAGGTAAAAAACAGGTTGGCTTTGAGTTCATGGGCGGCGGTACACGAGACGTAAACTGGAACATTTACGGAAAAGCTATGAGAATGAGGCAGGAAGACTACCCATTTGACGGCCTGGAAAAGTAAGCGCGATTTCTTTCTTATCGTTATAACGTGCCCTCTTTCCCCAAATTTATTCACACTGGCGGGAGGAGGGGTTTTTCTCTAAATTTATGAAGGTGGCTAAACATGAAAAATTTACGCATTCTTGCATTATTTTTGCTGGTATTATTGCTAATTGGCGGTTATGGCTGCGGCGGTGGAGGAAGTGGTGACGGAGGTTCTGAATCTGGCACTGACGAAACTACGAGAGAGCAGACGCAAAACGAAATTGACGAAACGGCATCACGAATTGTTGAAAAATTGCTTGCAACAGGCGAAGACGGTTCCCCAGCGGTTTTTGATTATGCTCCCGAGACTGAATTTGAGGAAGAGTCCGAAGCTGACACCAACGAAATCAATTTTGTGAAATATGTATCAAGTAAGGATCTGACTTTCAACGCACCAACTTCTGACGATAGATTCGTGAAAACATTAAACTTGACCAAGGACTCCGCTTACGTAATCAAATACTCTCGTGGTGGAAGAAACTTGAATCAAACGGCTTTAGATTTAGTAATCACAATGCCAGATAAACGCGATATGAGGCTTTATTTTAACGATAATTCTTCTGAAGTCGTATCTGTTGACGAAATTGCTTCCCCTGACATAGACAAAACCGGACTTGATCCTGCAGATGAAGCAGCGGGCTTGACGTTGGAAGAAGTTCTCGCGGAAGAGCAGGCCCTAGAAGAATCCAGAAGTGAAACTTCAACAGAGCCCTTATACGTGAAGGCAAAACTTGAAATTATCCCGGAAGAAAACCCCTGCATAATTCTTTACACGTTCAAAGCTCCCTTGACTGGAAATTACGACTTTGCCGTAAGAGAAAACAATCTTAATTCATCAGGTGATGTTGTCCCCGATATTCCGTTTGAGTTCAGAGTCTACGGAACTGAAGAAGCATATGGAGCCGCTGATGATGAGGAAATCGAATTAACCCCACGTGAAATTTTGGATATTCAGAGAATTTTGATTGACAACGCGACCGAATTTAACGAGAACGGTTTACCCATAGCTTTTGAAACTGACGACGATAACGAAGAAATTGAAAGCTCAAAATTTTATGCCAGCGCGGTTAATTCTAGTATGATTAAAGACATATCTAGTGTATTGAATAAAAAAAGACCATTAGGAATGCCGAATCCTTCTACCGTTAAACCTGACCCAATAATCAACAATGTACCATATGACGACATATTCACGGAGGGCGCAGGCTTTTACGCTCATTCAGGACTTCACGCAATCACCGGCGAAGCTATAGATATGGACGACTACCTATTTAGCGATAATGCAGTCAAAGATTTTAACGGCCAGACTCCTTCCACGGGCTCAAAAGTGAACATGAACGAGGACTTGAAAGTGAACATCATAGCCACAGAAGAAGAACATGACAGAGTAATGGGACTTGACGCAATGTCAAATTTCGCCTTAATCAGGAATGCTCTTGGCTACAATGGCACAGATGACCGCATAAGGCTTGGTAGTAATGGCGCAAGGGTTATGTCAGTCCGCTATGATTACATCGAACAATCGCCCAGATACTTCACGTCCGATAAATATCAGTTGACCGACTTTGCAAAGGCTTTGCTAAAGGAAGACTACAATTTATTCCAGCGTGAACACGGAGATTATTTTGTTGCTGGTTATACATGGGGTTTGTGTTACGACGCTGTTATAGAAATTACGGCTATTCATCGCAAGTGTTACCATAACAAAGTTATTAAAAGATATTCCGATGGTGATATTAGAGTAGTCGACTATGAAGGCGATCCAGGAAAGGTCTGTGATGACGTTGCTGCTGTCCTTAAGGAAATCTTTTCTCGTGCCAAAACGAATGCAATATCCATACGTAATACTGGCAGGGTTTCCCTGTCAGATGTGGTCCGTATCGACAAATTAGTAGCTCTGCTGACAACAGATTGGGGAAACAATTGGTGGAGACACGATGAAGCATTCGGCGGCATAACTATATCCGTAAAAACCAACAAATATACAGGTATAGCACCAGGAAACACACTGACACTTAGAGGTTTTGTGGACGCTCTCATGGATTTTATGGCCAAAGCTCCATCAACAAGCAAATCTAAATATGAGCCTCTATACGTAACTTTAATGCGCTACAGGGAACTTGAAGAAGCAAAACCTTATATTCCAGAAATCCTACCGATAACAACAGATCTTTACAACAGAGTCAGAGATTTGACCACGAAAATTTACCGTACACGCTGCTATTACAACGGCATAATGGCAATTCCTGATGATCATTGGCTAAACGGTGCATCGAGACGAGAAGAATTTGCAGGACAGTTTACAAATCTTGTCGAAGGAATGGAACGTCAGCTCAACAAAATCTGCTCTGACAGAAAAAGCGTTGATAACTACTATAATACGTTTGACGACCTTTACAATAAATACAAAGCTTTGGCCGAACGTTACGCTTTTTATCGTTATTTCGTTGATATTCAAAATGCAGGGCAAGGTTCTGGCTGGAATGAACCGTGTGGTACTGGCGGCTGTATTGGTGGATTTAAGACTTATGACAAGAGCTCGCTTGTTCAGGGAGATTTTAACCCCGATAAATATCATTGGCATCATGAAGAACCTTGTACTAGCGGGCCGGGTGGGGCACGTTTTCAACAAACTTTTAGCAACTATGAGCGCGTAAACTATTTTGATACTGGGTACGTTAATACGAATTACAGCAAAGCCTGGGACAATCAGAGAGGAACGGTCGGGAAAAAGAGTGTTGATTGGGAGTACAAGTGTGCCCGTTCGCGAAGGCTTGAAGTGAACTTAGACGTTTATACGGTACGCATGCCTCCGGATAAATACCCGTTTGCGGGCCTTAGTGATTAGCGTTAAGGAGGAAACATGAGAAAAATTTTAGTGATCTCGTTAGTGTTTTGTATGTTGGCATTATCGATCAATATAGCGGCAGGGGAAGACAAAGAGGAGAGCTTCCCCTCAACATACGATCTTAGAACGTTGGGATATGTACCTGCTGTAATGAATCAAGGGACTGATCAGACTTGCTGGACGTTTGCGGCAATGGCGGCTATGAAGTCAAATTATTTAATGTATGCAGACAAAAATAATCACGGAAAATATCTTGGCAGCAACTCGGATTTATCTAAACTTCATTTAGCTTGGTACTCGTTCAAGAATCCTGACAAGAAACAGAATTTTGCGTTCATCAAGAATAATAGTGTAGTTGAGAATCCCGCGAATACGGACATTTTGAATCACCCCGGCAATCCTCAAATGGCACTGTCTTTCTTGTCTCGTAACGATGGCCCTATACGTGAAACAGACCTTCCATATAGTGGGGCTTATCCTGTGGCCGGAACTTCTCCACGTGATTATAAACAAGCTTTGAGAATTAAGAACGCAACTTATATCGAATCATTGAGCAGTGACAAAATGGTCATAATTAACAAGGAGCAAATGATAAAAATAAACTTGATGAGTTTAGGCGCAGTTGATACGGGGGTGTACTGGGACAAAAATTATGTCAGCAGTAAGGCAGCTTATTACAATCCAAGCTCCAGACGAGGCAGTCATGCTGTAACGATAATAGGCTGGGACGATAATTATTCGCGTGAAAACTTCAGTCCTATAAAACCTGCTGGAAATGGCGCGTGGCTCGTTCAAAATAGTTGGGGGACTGAATGGGGCGATAACGGCTATTTCTGGATGTCATACTCACAGGATATAAGATACGCAATGGCATTTGAGACAGAAGCACCAAATCCAAGAGTCCGCGAATATTTACATGATGATCTAGGATTTACGCATGAAGTTACATTGACTGACGAAAGTGGTGAAATAGTTCAATCGCCTTCTATTGTAAACGTCTTCAAAGTCAAGGGAGATCATGAGACGTTGCGTGAAGTAGGTTATTATTCTACAAATTCAGAGGCTATAGGTTTATTGACCGTGTTGGATTTGGGAACGGAAAATTCTCCGGAAAACGTTAAAGCAGCTATGAAAGATCCAGATAAAATTCAATCAATTTTGCCTATTATCTCTGTTGCCAACAAGGGATATACGACCTCGCCATTACCGATTGTTGTGCCGCTTTCAAAGGATCATTATTTTGCGATTTTTATGGCCTTCACTTCATTCGCAGGTGAAGAAGGTGAAGAAATGGATAGCGAGATTGGAAATTTCAGCAATTTCACTCCCTCAATAGCAGCCGAAGTCAAAATTCCAGGCTACCGTACAGCATATGCCGAGATAGGCGCGAACGAAACATATTATTCACTAAGCAGCACTGATGTATACCATGACGCAAAAGACTACACATTTCTTGTAGGCGATCAAGAAGTTACGGGCTTCAATGCGTGTATAAAGGGCTTTACGTATACTCCCGATGAGAGACTGCCAGATGACTGGACAATCATAAGCGCGGACGGAAAAGCACAGTTATCAATCTCACTATTACGTGAAACAGAACCGAAATATGTCAGCGTTAAGGGTCAGGGAATTGAAAACGTGTTGCACAAAATCGAACTTGAAGACTCTGATACGGGCGGCGTAAAGGGAAATTTCTACACGTTGAAGTTAATTTGTGACGTAACAGCAGATAACGCAAAGATAACAAGCCTTATTATTGACGGCAAAGAAACTATCACGGGCAATTTAGACAAAATGTTTGCGAATAAAATGTTTGCGAATTATGATACAGACGAAGACGACGGCGAGGTAAGTGCCTATGTTGATATTTCAAAAGTTGGCGTGAGTCTAAGTTTAATGAATCTTTCAGAGTCAACAGTGATAGATTCAACTGACAGCTACGAGGAAAATAACTATACTCCCAGCGAAAAAGAGGCCGAAAGCAACCAAAACACTACCACTAAAACTCCCGCTTCTGGTGGTGGCGGCGGTGGCGGTTGCAATATGAATTTCGTTGCCGCGTTAATGGCTATTATATTCTGCGTGAAGTTCATGAGGGCAAATTAGGGTACTTGCTTAATCTCCCCTTTAAGGTTTTATAATCGCGTAAAATTTTTGAGGGGAGATAAATTTTTTATGCATTACCGTGAATTAGGAAACACTGGCTTACGAGTCAGCGAGATAGGCATTGGCTGTGAAGGAATGACTGAACAGAATTGTTCTATGTGCGCGAAATTATTCGACTTGGCCGAGAAAAATGGTGTGAACTATTTCGATTTATACGCTTCAGATCCAGAATTACGTTCATCAATTGGCAAGGCTTTACACGGTCGTAGAGATAAATTCATAATTCAGTCACACATTTGCTCAATCTGGAAAGACGGGCAATATAAACGCTCTCGTGATTTACGTGAAGTCAAACCCGGCTTTGAAGAGTCATTGAGATTATTGCAAGTTGATTACATTGACGTTGGAATGATTCATTATTGCGACGCTCTCGACGATTGGGACGAAATTATCAACAATGGCATTCTCGATTATGCTCGTGAATTAAAAGCTCAAGGCAAAATTAAGCACATAGGGTTAAGCTCACACAATCCACAGGTAGCGTTAAAAGCAGTTGAGAGCAACTCTATAGAAGTGTTAATGTTCAGCGTGAATCCCTGTTACGATTTACAGCCCGCTAGCGAAGACGTTGAAGACTTATGGGCCGATGAAGCCTATGCGAATCACTTAACGAACATGGACCCGGAACGACAGAAATTATATGAGACTTGCCAGCGAATGGGAGTCGGTATCACCGTCATGAAATGTTTTGGTGGAGGAGATTTATTGAACGCAGAACTATCACCAGCAGGAGCAGCTCTAACTGTCAATCAATGTATATCATACGCTTTAAGCCGTCCCGCAGTTGCATGTGTATTAGCCGGAGCTCATTCGGTTGAACAATTACAAGAGAGCATAAATTACGAGAACGCTTCAGAGAGTGAAAGGGATTACGCGCTCGCCTTGGCCTCATTCCCAAAAATTAGCTGGAAGGGTCATTGTATGTATTGCAGCCATTGTGAACCATGCCCGAAGAAAATTGATATTGCTTCCGTAACGAAATTCTTGAATCTTGCACAAGCTGGAGAAAAGATACCCGAAACCGTTAGAGAACATTATGCAGTGCTTGAACATCATGCTAGCGAATGTATTAAGTGCGGTGCTTGTGAAAAGCGTTGCCCGTTCGGAGTCGCTATACGTGAGAACATGACCAAGGCTCAAGAAGTTTTCAGTCTGTAAAAATTTGTGGGGTCGCAATGACCTCACGCTATATTTTTCGAATACTCGCTCAAGAATTTTGCAGTATAGCTCACGTCGTTTTTCATGAGCTCTTCAGGAGTCCCGCAAGCTACAACCTGTCCGCCCCTCTCTCCGCCTTCCGGGCCAAGGTCAATTATGTAATCAGCCGATAGTAACACGTCCAAATTATGCTCAATGAATATCACTGTGCTTTTGTTGTTGTCAATTATCCTGTGAACGATCTCAAGCAATTTCTTAACGTCCGTATAATATAATCCTGTCGTAGGTTCATCGAGTAAATATAAAGTTCTGCCGCCAAATTTTTTTGAGAGTTCTTTAGAAAGTTTTACGCGTTGAGCTTCCCCTCCCGATAACGTCAAAGCAGATTGGCCAAGCCTTATATAGCCTAAGCCAGCGTCTTGAATCACTTTGAGCTTGTTTGAGATTTTTGGAATGTCGCGGAAAAATTCCATGGCCTCATCAACAGTCATTGCCAACACGTCAGCTATGCTCTTCTCCTTGAATTTCACTTCCAGCGTTTCATGATTGTAGCGTGTGCCTTTGCATACTTCACAGTCAGAATAAATATCAGGCAAGAATAACATTGACGTCCTTACGCTCCCCGCTCCTCCGCAAGCCTCACAGCGTCCGCCCTTAACGTTAAAGCTGAATCGCCCCGGGGTGTAGCCTCTGACCTTTGCATCAGGTAAGCCAGCAAAGAACTCACGAATCAACGAGAATACTCCGGTGTAAGTTGCAGGGTTTGAACGTGGGGTGCGGCCTATTGGACTCTGATCAACCAGTACGATATTATCGAACGATTCTGCGCCCTCAATAGCTTTGAATTTCCCAGAACGTTCACGAAAATCATGATCCAACATTCTTCGCATACCTCTATACAAAACGTCGTAAAGGAAGCTGCTTTTTCCAGAGCCTGATACGCCGCTGATACAAGTGAAGACTCCCACAGGGATATTTACGTCAATAGCTTTGAGGTTGTTGTGTGCCGCGCCTAAAACTTTTACCCAACCTGTTGGCTTGCGTCTCGAATCTTTCTTAACGACTCCAGTAGCGTCTCCACGCAAATATTTTCCGGTTTGTCCGTCGGTCTTGATTACGTCGTCGTAACTTCCAGCGTAAAGAATCTCCCCGCCTTTTTCTCCAGCAGCCGGGCCAAGTTCAATTAATTCATCAGCAGCTTGCATTGTTTCTCGGTCATGTTCAACAACTACTACTGTGTTGCCAAGAGCCTTGATTGATTTCAGTGAGCGTATTAATTTTTCCGTGTCGCGTGAATGAAGTCCTATTGTTGGTTCATCAAGAACGTATAGCACTCCGCTTAAGTTGCTCCCAATTTGTGTAGCGAGTCTGATTCGCTGGCTCTCTCCTCCTGATAAAGTATCAGCACGACGAAGCAACGATAAATAACCTACTCCGACATCAACAAGGAACTCTAAACGCTTGATAATCTCGTTAATGACCTGTTCAATTATTGCTCTTTCAGATTTAGTGAGGGATAAATTTTTGATTACGTTCACGAGTTTTTCCACCGGCATAACTAACAATTCCCCGATGCCATAA
>CAJOGG010000040.1:0-855 GCA_905234205.1 uncultured Synergistales bacterium
CAGTCCTGCCGGGTTTTTGTGACGCTGGCTTGGATTTTTTAACGTGGGCAGAGAATCAAGAACGCCTCAACCTCATGAACATTCACAGCACTAAAGAATTTATCGACAGCCTTGACGCATATTATCATGCAAATTCTTCACCATTACGAGGCTGGTACGTAGCTTATAATTTGCCGGAAGACGTGATAATTTCACACGATGACCTCGATAACATTATACCTTCAATGCCATGTGCAATTATCGATGTAAATAACACTCACGCCGCCTTAAACACTCCCGCAATGAATGAGCTTAACATGCCTCAAGATAGCGTAGAGCCCGACGAACTCAACCAACATTTACCGGAATTGAGCGAAGAGAATATCATCTACTTAATCAAGACTTACGCTCCCAAGGTAAACGCATTGGGCATAACAGAATTATGGTCGGACTTTGAGAACTTCACGAGCGCGAAAAAGTTGTGGGATATTTTCGTCAATGACGCTTATGACTCGTTATCGTTCAGGTTACGTTGCAATTTCGGCTTCAACGACGTTAATTCGCTCAATGAACTTTTATCTTCAGGTTTGAGGACAGGCGACGGTTTGCCACTATGCAAATTCGGAGGGATTCTAGTTAAGGGTGAACTCGAACAGCAGGAACAGAAAGCTATGATCTACTCGGCTCACTTATCAGGCTGTCAGATAATCAGCGACAACAACAAATCTTGCCTCAACGCCTTAGAACGCGCAATCAAGAAAGTACGCAAGCCAACGCGCCATTTAGTCATTAATTTCGCCGGAAATATCATCGAACGAATGAAGCTCTTAAATCTAGGAGGCATTATCGCTCAAGATCAAGACAACGATTTTCTTC
>CAJOGG010000040.1:894-10234 GCA_905234205.1 uncultured Synergistales bacterium
TTTGGCAACTATAGGCGATTTTGTCTCTAATGGCTTGAGTGTAGCGGAAGCTTTGAACATTTTCACGTGGGGAGCGGCTTGGAACGGAGGCTATGAAGCACGACGCGGAGAACTTGCTGTTGGCAATGATGCTGATATAGTTGTGTTGGAGCAAGACCCGTTTTCAGTGAGTCCAGAAGAGATTAAAAAGATTGAAGTAACCATGACATTCAGCGCGGGAAGCGTTGTATATGATTCAGGTGAAATATAGATTACAGGGGGGATATTATCTATTATGCGAAGTGCGGGAATATTATTGCCGTTTACTTCTCTACCTTCAGAATATGGCATAGGAGATTTTGGGCCAAGTGCTTTGAAGTTCGCAAAGTTTCTTCACGATGCCGGGCAAAAAATGTGGCAAGTCTTACCAATCACTATGATTGACTCAGGTTGTGGAAATTCGCCATATAGTCCTACGTCTGCATTTGCGGGAAATTATTTGCTTGTCAGTCCGGAAATTTTGCTTGAGGAAAAACTATTGACGCCCGAAGAGCTTAAAAAGTTGTCGGCCAAATACGATTTCGCTAGCAAGGATCCTGAACGGGTTGATTACGATTCAGCCAAGGAATTTAAGACGGAAATTCTAAACGCAGCTTACAAACATTGCATGAAGACTCACGATCACAATTTCAAAGAGTTCGTGAAGAATACAGAATGGCTTGAGAGTTTCGCGACCTTCAGCGTGATTAAACAAGTTCAAGGCGGCGCACCATGGTACGAATGGCCGGAGGAGTTGCGTCACAGAGATCCCGAAGCTATCAGGAAATTCAAGGCCGAATATACGACGGAGATAGCTCACCAAGAATTTTATCAGTACATATTTTTTGATCAAGCAATGAAACTCAAAGCACACCTTGAAGAACTCAATATAAAGTTGATTGGAGATATGCCGCTGTATGTAACTCGTGATTGTGCTGACGTTTGGGAGAACCCGGAATTGTTTGACCTTGACGAGGATTTGAATCCCGCAACAGTTGCCGGAGTGCCACCAGATTATTTCAGCCAGACCGGGCAATTATGGGGCAATCCCACTTACAAATGGGACGTAATGGAGAAAACGGGGTTTTCATGGTGGATTAAGCGCCTAAAGAGCTTGTTAGCGATATTCGATTATGTCAGGATAGATCACTTCCGCGGGCTTGTTGCATATTGGGCGGTGCCTGCTGACGAGACTACGGCTATAAACGGCAAATGGGTTGACGTTCCTTACAAAAAGTTTTTCGCTTGCCTCAAAGAGAATTTCCCGACGATGCCATTTTGGGCCGAGAACTTAGGGATAATTACGCCTGACGTTGAAGAGTTGCGCAAGGAAATGAAGTTGCCTGGAATGTTGATATTACACTTTGCTTTCGGGAATCCTTGGGAAAATCCTTATGCGCCTCACAACAACACTCGCGACAACGTAATTTACACTGGCACTCACGATAATAACACCTCGCGCGGCTGGTTTGAGAATGATGCTACGGACGAAGAGCGCAAAAATTTCTCGCAATATATTGGTCGTGACGTAATAGACGGTTATATTTTCACTAGTGAAGTTACTAGATTAGCCGTTAGTTCAGTTGCTGACATAGCGATTATACCCATGCAAGATTATTTGCGACTCGGCGCTGATGCACGAATCAATATCCCGTCGACTCCTTCAGGGAATTGGGCTTGGCGAATGAAAACCGACGCTATCCCCACGGGCTTGGCCGACAGAATCAAAGCTGCTACTAGACTTTACGGAAGGTGTAAATAAATGCGTGATTACGTGAAATTAACTGACCGCGATAATGTTGCAGTGGTAACTCACGACGTAGCTAAAGGTGTTGAAATAATGCCAGGCTTGCCTCTTCGTGATGACATACCGCAGGCGCACAAATTCGCACTCGTTGACATTCCCAAGGACGGCGAAATAATTCGTTATGGAGTTGTTCTAGGTTATGCACTTGACGAGATCAAGCAAGGCTCTTGGATCAATGAACACATGCTGCGTCTACCTGTCTCACCTTCACTTGATAACATGCCTTGGGGCACAAATATCGTTACGAATCTTCCCGAACCACCAGTAAAAACTTTCATGGGCTATAAGAATCCCGACGGCTTTTACGCTGGCACGAGAAATATTTTAGGCATTCAAACGACCGTTCAATGTGTTCAAGGCGTCTTAAATGTTGCTGTTGAGAAAATCAAGCGTGAACTCTTGCCGAAGTATCCAAACGTTGATGACGTTGTGGCCGTTAATCATGCTTACGGTTGCGGAGTTGCAATAAACGCTCCTAACGCTAAATTCCCGATAAGAGCCTTACGAAATATTGCGCGTCACCCGAATTTTGGCGGTCAGTTAATGGTCGTGTCTCTAGGCTGTGAGAAATTGACCGTAGATATGTTGGTTGGAGCAGAGAATAACACGCCGGATAACGTTGTAGTTTTGCAGGAGTGCAAGGGCTATGACGCAATGATCAACGCGATAATGAACTTGGCCGAGAAAAAATTGCAGGTACTTGACAAAAGACGTCGCGAAGAACTGCCGTTAAGCGATTTACTTGTGGGAATGCAATGCGGCGGGAGTGATGCCTTCTCCGGAGTTTCTGCTAATCCTAGCGCGGGCTATGCGGCTGATATGCTAGTGAAGGGCGGAGCTACAGTTATGTTCAGCGAGGTTACAGAAGTTCGTGATGGCGTGAATTTCATTGCAGAACGTTGCGTAAGTGAACAAGTCCGCGACAAGTTGGCCAGTGAAATGCGTTGGTACGATAATTATTTAGCTGCTGAACAAGTTGACCGAAGCGCAAACCCTGCCCCGGGGAACAAGAAAGGCGGATTAAGCAACATTGTAGAAAAGGCCATGGGAAGTATAGCAAAGAGTGGAACGTCTCCAATCGTTGAGGTATTATCGCCGGCAGAACGTCCAACTAAACACGGAATGATTTACGCTGCAACCCCAGCTAGTGATATGGTATGTGGGCCAAGTCAATTAGCGAGCGGTATAGGCTTACAAGTTTTCATGACGGGACGAGGAACACCTTACGGCTTAGCGGCTGCTCCTGTTATAAAAGTTTGCTCACGCAACGAAATGAAAGCTCAATGGGAAGACGTTATTGACATAAGCGCAGGTGCAGTTGTTACAGGCGAGAAAACCATTCAAGAAGTCGGCACGGAGTTATTCAACTTCATAATTGACGTAGCCAGCGGACGCAAAAAGCCTTACACCGAACAATACGGCCTTCATAATTTCCTGTGTATATTCAATCCAGCACCAATAACTTAAAATTCTAGTTCAGGGGGAAAATTTTGTTAATGCTTCCTCCTGAATGCTTCTCGCAACAATTTCCACTCGTTGAATTTCATTTTTAAAGTAACTAGGCAATAACTCCCCGCGCTTAAAGCTATTACGCCTAAGCACCATAGCGCACGAATATTTAATCTTGCGTCAGGATTATATGGCAACACGAATCTATAAAGCATTATTGAAGCGTCAAGCACTGTCAAAGCCACGAGATAATCCCAAAAGATTCGCCATGTGAAAATTTTCAGCGGCCTACCAATTCTCTTGCGCACGAAATAAAGTCCAAGCATTCCCGACAAAGTAAACGCTATTCCAGGCGCTAATGCCAGTCCGTTATAACCAAATGGATACACCAGAATTAAAGAGAACGCCGCCGTAGATAACACGCTGAACCCAGTAACCTTGAAAGCCTCTTTAGGCATAGAAAGCGCGTATAAAGCTCTCATTATGACGGTGGAGCAAGCCATACCAGGTAACCCCAACATACTCAAGGCCAAACATGAAGACGTCGCACCCCAAGCCCACGTGTTGAACTCACCACGAACAAACACAAGGTGTACAAATTCGTTTGAGATCTCTATAAGCCCCAATGAGGCCGGAATTACTACAAAGAGCGCGAATCTTATTGCGTCACTTAAAGTTTCTATGAATTCATCGTCATCTTTAGCCCGTGATAATTGCGGGAGGACTGCTTGTGAAATTGCTATCACGAATAATCCCAAGGGTAACTGTAAAATTCTGTTGGAGTAATTCAACACTGATATACTTCCCTCTTGTAAGAACGATCCAAGCATTCGGCTTATAACAGGGTTGACTTGATTAAGAGAGAGTCCCGCCGCATAAGGGAGAAATAATTTCATGACTAGCTTTAAGTCAGGGTCATTGAGATTGGGTTTTGTGGGATATAACACCGCCTTCATCTTGAAGCCCCATAGCCATTGTGTAATGAAATGAGCAAAGCCCCCGCATAGAACTGACAAGGCCAAGCCATAAACTCCAAATTTAGCCGCAAAAAATGGCGCTGTGATTATGAATACGAGATTGCTGAACGCCGGGGACAATGCCGGAATAAAAAACGATCCCAAGCTGTTAAGTTCGCCCATCGTCAAAGCTTCAAGCGAGATAAATATCAAGAACGGGAACATGTAACGAGTCAATCCAACGGCTAATTCATGACTGCTTGAGTCAAAACCTGGTGCCATTATCTTAACAAGTGCAGGAGCCGCGAATATCCCAAGCGTTACTACTACACACGTAACGAATAATAATACCGTCATAGTTCCTCGTGCTAAAGCTATAGCCTTCTCCCTGCTCTTAGTCAATGCCTGCGAGAACACCGGGACGAATGCCGCCGACAATGCCCCTTCCGCTAATAACTGCCTGGCAAGGTTCGAAAGTGTATAAGCAACATTGAAAGCGTCCATGCTCCTTGTAGCTCCGAAGAATGCCGCGACCAAAATCTCACGCGCAAGTCCAAGCACACGACTTAATAACGTCCCTATCATCATCATCACAGCGTGACGAATCATCGTTGAATCTTTATTAGTATTCTCCAAAATTTAATCACCCAGCGAAATTATACATGCTAGAAAAATTCTATTATGATAAAATCCGTTGACCAATCAATTATTCTTTCAGGAGGTAAAACTTTATGAAGAAATTAGTATGTGCGTTACTCGTTGCATCATTCGTAATTTGTGGTGCTATGGCAGCTTCGGCTGAATGGAAATTTGAGCGTAAAGTCAGTATCGTTTGCCCGTGGGGAGTTGGTGGCGGCGCAGACTCGACTCTTCGTCCTATGGCTAACTTACTTAAGAATATTCTTGGCCAAGAAGTTGAAGTCGTAAACGTTACCGGCGGAAATGGCGTTACAGCTATCGAATACGTGTACAAACAGCCCGCTGATGGTTATACGTTCATGCTTGGAACTCAAAGCTTGTTCATGCAGGACATTCAGGGCACAACCTCAATGAACTTCAAGGAAGAGTTTATCCCGGTAGCAAGACTCGTTCACGCGGTCAACGTAATCACAGCCTCAAAGAAAGCTATGGACAAGAAAGGCTATAAGACGTTCTCAGAAATGCGCGATTTCGTGAAAGATCACCCATTTGAAGTCAGCGTAGGTATGCTCACAAGCACAGGACTTGACGGCGCGTCACTGAAACAGGCTCTTGAGGGCCTCGACATTCTCGACGTATCTTATCCTTCAGGCTCCGAAATGAATTCAGCACTCGTTGGCGGACATGTTGACTTAATGGTAACTGGTACCGACGAGATCGCGGGCTTAATCGAAGCTGGAGATATTGTCCCATTATTAACGCTTGCAGAGAAGAGAATGAATCGTTATCCGAACGTTGAATGCTCTGTAGAGTTAGGAATTAATTCAGTCCTTGGCCCGGCACGTGGAATTTTCGCGAAGAAAGGCACACCACAGGAAGCTATTGACGCACTCGCAGCAGCAGTTGAACAGGCCGCAAAAGATCCTTCATGGCAGGAATTTTTGGTACAGGGTTGCTACGACGAGAGACCAGGATTCGCTGGCCCCGCTGAATACGCAAAAGCTTGTGAGGAGGATTACAAATTGTTAAGCGAGTATCTCAAGGCTGAAGGCGTTATGAAGAAAGACTATTACGCGAAATAATTAACCATGTTTGAATTAATCTGTAACATATTATTGTGGCTGGGGCTTCTGTACGCATATTTCTTCAATGTGCTGGAAGCTCCTATTCCTGACAGAGTAGCAAGAAATCCTTACACGCTTAAACCCGATATGTGGCCAAAGGCGATAATAATTCTCCTGCTAATCTGTATCGCTATCAACATAGTAAAGATCATTCGCAAGAATCGTAACAACCCGGAATTTTCACTTGACGCATTATTGAGCATTCGTGCCCGTATGTGCATTGGTATAGCTTTGATCGTTGGCGCTAGCTTTGTGCTTGAGCCCCTTGGCTATATGGTTACATGCGTGTTAGTGTTGTTCTTTTATGGCTTGCTGCTTGGTCAAAAGCACGTTATCAGGCTTGCTATTATGTCGGTAATCTTAACATTCGTGCTTTATATCGTGTTCAGCGTTTTGTTAAGCGTCAACTTGCCGCGCGGAACTATTCCAGAATTACGAAACTTTTCGCTTTATGTTGAGAGTCTCGTATCGTCGGCCAAGTCTGCAATTATGTAAGGAGGCTAAAGAATTATGACAACTTGGGAATTATTCACAAACGGTTTCGGAGTTCTTATGGATCCTTACACGCTGATGATGGTAGTGTTCGCGATTATCGTTGGTACGATCTTCGGAGCTTTACCCGGTGTAAGTGCGACAATGGCTGTAGCGTTAGGTTTGCCCTTCACGTACTCAATGCAGCCAATCCCGGCAATAGTTTTCTTGGTAGCTGTATATTGTTCATCAATCACAGGCGGAAGTATCACGGCGATTTTATTCAAGATACCTGGTGTACCTTCGAGTGCCCCGACGACTTTTGACGGCTATCCAATGGCACAACGCGGCGAGGCTGGAAAGGCTTTAGGAATTGCGTTAGGCTCATCAGCAATAGGTGGACTTGTTTCAGCTCTTGCAATGCTCACACTTTCCCCACAGCTAACACAGGCGGCTTTGTCATTCAGTCCTGCAGATATTTTCGCGATAACGTTCATGGGCTTATCAATTCTCACGTGCCTTGACTCAAAGAACATTTTGCGAACGTTGATTTCAGGTTTGTTGGGGTTATTGCTTGCATGCGTGGGCCAAGATCCTATGTATGCTGTACAGCGTTTGACGTTTGGTTCAGGCGAGTTAA
Organism: uncultured Synergistales bacterium; assembly: GCA_905234205.1. GTDB lineage: Bacteria > Synergistota > Synergistia > Synergistales > Aminobacteriaceae > JAFUXM01. The sequence goes on from CAJOGG010000040.1 coordinate 7,999, forward strand.
TTGCGGGTCTCGAAATGATACCGGTGTTAATTGGAATTTTTGCCGTAACTGAAGTCTTAAAGCAGACAAAGAAGCGCGACAAACTTTCAGCCGAGGAAGGGACAGCCAGTGTTAATACAAAGATGCCTTCATTCAAAGAGTGGTGGGGCATTAAATGGTTATTAGCTCGTTGTTCAGTAATCGGTACTGTTATAGGAATTTTGCCGGGCGCAGGCGCAACGATAGCTTCATTCTTGTGCTATTCAAGCGAGACGAAATTATCAAAGCACCCTGAAAAGTTCGGGACAGGAATTATTGACGGTATAGCCGCTTCCGAGACAGCCAACAATGCCGCAACAGGTGGCGCAATGGTTCCGCTTTTATCGTTGGGAATCCCTGGAGGCAATGCCGCCGCAGTCATGATGAGCGCACTTGTGTTGAAGGGTGTACAGTTAGGGCCGTTGTTACTCGTGAATCAGCCGCAATACTTGAGCGCAACATTTGCTTCAATGGTCGTTACGAATATTTTAATGGTCATAGTTGCAATTGGTATAGCTAAAGTTTTTGCACAGATTCTCGCAGTGCCTTATTCATATCTTGGCCCGATAATTATCATGCTTGCGATTATAGGTTCATACGCTACGAATATGAGTATCGCTGACGTTAAGATCATGGCTATAGCTGGAGTTATTGGCTTAATAATTTCTGCGTGCCACTTCAACAGTGCGGCTTTAATTCTTGGATTGGTGCTAGGAGTAATTTGCGAGGGCAACTTCTCACGCGCTTACACGATCAATCGTGCTGACGTTATAGGCATGTTCTCAAGACCTGTAGCCGGTACGTTAATGGTAATCAGCATTGTGTTATTGCTCTGGCCGATAGTTTCAAGCTTATTCAAAAGGAAAGACGCGTAAAATTTTGTCCCTCTCGCTTTTGTAAGTGGGAGGGATTTTTTGTTGTTAATAGTTATACAAGTTCTATGCTTTGATTGTCATTCATGGTTAAGCATTCGCTGCCGCCCTCAACGATTAAATAATCGTCCTCGATCCTCAAACCTCCCCAACCTTCAATGTAAATTCCTGGCTCAATCGTTACGACGTCCCCGATCTGCAAAATATCCTGTGATGTTCGTGAAAGTCTAGGTGCTTCGTGAACTTCAAGTCCGAGTCCATGCCCCAAACCGTGAACGAATTTATCGTCGTAACCTGCGTCACTGATAACCTTGCGTGCAACTTCGTCAACGTCTTTCCCGGAAATTCCAGGCCTTAAAGTTTTAGCTGCTTCATTGTGAGCTCGTAATAGTATCTCGTTGATCTCGCGTGCCTTGTCGGAAATCTCACCAACCGCAAAATTTCTCGTAATATCGCTCATGTAACCTTCAACCATTGCTCCGTAATCAACCGTTACGGTATCGCCGCGTGAAAATTTCTTGAGGGTAGCTGGTGCGTGACACATTGCGCTGCGTTCTCCTGACGCTACGATAAAATCATCATGTGCCCAACCTTTTTCAGCTCCAAGTAATTTAATCTCGTTCATCAACGCTATATCAAATTCAAGCTCGCTCATTCCCTCGTGAGTTTTCTTGAGGACGTTGCCATAAGCTTCACGCCCAATTTTTGCTGCCTTGCGAATCAATTCGACCTCATGAGAATCTTTCTTGCGGCGTAATTTTGCTATCAAGTCCGACGCGTCGATCCATTCAGCTCTCACCGGGGCAAAATATTTCGTGAAGGTAGCCTGTGAAATTTTCTCTGCTTCAAAGCCCACGTGAGTCCAGTCCGATTCGCTAACTGAATTAGCAATATATTGAGGCAATGAAACTTTAGATTGAATTACGATTTTGAACGGCGATTGCTGCGGAGCTTGAGTCTGATAACGTCCATCAGTGATTAAGATCGAGTCCTTCATGGAGATTATCAAAGCCGCTGAACTTCCCCTGAATCCAGAAATGTAATGACAGCTTTCAGAGTTTGCGCGTTCCTCAACGATCAACACAAACACGTCAAGTTTTCGCTCTGACATAAGATTACGTAAATTATTAACGCGTGAATTTATTATGCTAGTATCCATTGTGATTAATATTTCAGCTCCGGTTTATTATATAGGACGGCTGATCCGTTCTTAGTAAAATTGATTGTCATTGAGGCCATATACTTATCGAAAAATTGTGAGACTTCAGCCTCGTTCATTCTTACGTCGAGTTTCGATAGCGCACGATTTATCACGGAGAATAGATTCAACTTGCTCAAATGGTTTT
>CAJOGG010000041.1:0-3886 GCA_905234205.1 uncultured Synergistales bacterium
AAACATCACTCAACTGTTAGGGACGCAGCAATGTTAGCTGAAAGACTCGGCGTAAAAAATTTGTTGCTCTATCACACTGAAGACTCCGATCTAATTAATCGCAAAGAGCTCTACACAAACGAAGCCAAAAATTATTTCTCAGGGCGATTATTTATCCCTGATGATCTAGAGCGCTTAGACTTGTAGCAAATTCTAAAAATTTCCTCGCCGCCTTCGACATTACAACCTCTTTCTTCCACGCAAGCATCAACCCCGCCTTTAGTTCAGGCTTCAACGGAATAAATCTCAAATCATTTTCAATGTTCACAATCCCGCTAATCGTCAGCAACACCCCAAGCCCCTCACGCACCATCACAGACGCATTATAAGCAAGATTATGTGTGCCAACGATATTAAGCTCGTCAACAGGATAACCCAACCACCCCACAAATTCCCCCTGAACCTTGGCCTGATGAGATAACAATAATTCGCGCTCTCGTAAATCTTCCGGAACGATAAAATTTTTTGCGGCTAGTTCGTCGTCATATCGCGCCATGATCCCCCAAGTGTCATAATGTGGCAGTGTTATGCAGTCGTATTTATTCAAGTTCACTTTTCCAACGAATACCCCAAAATCTATTAAGCCTCTGTCTAGTTTGTCAGTAACGTCTTCAGCGTCCGCGCTTATCATTCTGAATTTGATCTCATGATATTTTTCTCGCAAGTGCTTTATGATTCTTGCAATGTGTTTTATGCCTGCTGTCTCTCCTGCCCCAATATAAATTGTTCCGCTGATATTATCCCCTGAAAACTCAAGCCTAATTTTCTCTTCAAGCTCCAATATTTCTTCAGCGCGTTTCTTCAGCAATACCCCCTCTTCAGTTAATCGTATCCCATAATTTTCGCGCGTGTATAATTTCTCGCCTAACTCGTCTTCAATTTGCGCTATTTGTCGTGAAAGTGTTGGCTGTGTTAAATGCAAATGCGCGGCGGCTCTCGTGATACTTCCTTCTCTTGCAACTTCCAGAAAATATTTCAGCGTTCTTAGTTCCATTTCTATATCTCCAGTCATAAAATTTTAAGCATAACTCTACGAACATTATAAGCATTCGACATTTAGAGACTCCCTTGCAATAATTCACGCGTGAGAAACAAAACAGGAAGGAATGATTCAAATGTTAAAATTTTTAGCAGCAGGTTTAATGCTCATGGGGTTAGCAACAACGGCTATGGCTCTTGAGAATGACACGCGAGTATTCAAGATTTACCCGGAAATCAAAGTTGAGAAGGCGCATTTTCATAACCGTTTCGGAATCGACTTGACCGGAGATTTATACAAGCCCGCAGATTTTGACGCAAGCAAGAAATATGCCGCTATAGCAGTTGCAGGACCGTTTGAGGCTTATACGCACAAGAGATGGCCAAGTTCGGTTATGTTGCATTAGCTTTTGACCCTTCATTCACTGGAGAGAGTGGCGGCAATGCTCGTTACGTTGCTGACCCGTCAATCAACACTGAAGATTTTTCCGCGGCAGTAGACTTTTTATCAGTGCAAGATTACGTTGACCCGGACAAGATTGGAATTATAGGCGTATGTGGTTGGGGAGGAATTGGCCTTAACGCTGCTGAGGCTGATACGAGAATCAAGGCTACTGTAGCTTCGACTATGTACGATATGTCAAGAGTGGGCGCAAAGGGATATTTTGACTCGGCTGACAGTGAAGAAGCTCGTTACGCGACAAAGAAAGCCATTAACGACCAACGTACACTTGATTACAAGAACGGCACTTACGCAAGAGCTGGCGGAGTTGTTGATCCATTACCGGAAGATGCCCCGCAATTCGTGAAAGATTACCACGCTTATTACAAAACGCCCCGCGGTTATCATGAACGTTCAGTTAATTCTACAGAAGGCTGGACACTTTCATCAATGATAGCAATGTTCAATTTACCCATGCTGACGTTTGTTGAAGAGATCCGCTCTCCTGTATTGATCGTACACGGCGAAAAGGCTCACTCAAGATACATGGGCGAAGACACTTTCAAGCGTCTAAGAGGCGATAACAAAGAGCTCGTAATAGTTCCGGGTGCTTCACACACTGACTTATACGACAACATGGAGAAAATACCGTTCGCTAAGATTAAAACGTTCTTCGATACTTACCTGAAGTAGTAAAAAATTTAGAGCCATCGTGAGTTTCGCGGTGGCCCTTATTGTTTGTTGTTATAGTGCTGATAATCCCGACTGGTCCAGAATTTTCACTCGTGCGTTGTTTAATGCGTCTGCTGCCTTTGTGTTATCGTCAACTCTAAAAATCATATACGCGCTCTCGGATTTCTTGTTGCCCAAAATTGCGTACATGTACTCGATATTCACGCCTGCTCCGTCAAGAATCTCAAGCACCTTGTTTAATCCGCCTGGCACATTGGGAACTTCAACCGCTAAAACGTCCGTCAAGCTGTTAATGAATCCCGCGTCCTTCAATACCGTAGCAGTACCCAACACGTCATCAACGATTAATCTAACGATTCCAAATTCGCTCGTCTCTGCAAGTGATAGCCCTCGTAAATCTATGTTACTGTCCGCTAAAACTTTTGTCATCTCGTGAAGACAGCCGGGACGATTTTCCAGAAATACAGAAATTTGTTTCACGCTCATAAATTATTCACGCTCCTTAAATTTTTTATCACAGGCCAACAATTTCACCTTGTTTTATAATTTTGATCCTCGCTTGGTTAAAGGCTTCGGAGGTTTTCGCGAAATTATCAACCTCAAGCACCACATAGGCATTTTGCTCCCCTCCAAACGAAAACTTGTTGGTCATGATTGAATACATATGCTCAATATTCACTTCAGCGTAATTCAAAGTTTCGAGTATACGTGCTAATCCTCCGGGAACGTTTGAGATTTTGACCACTACTACGTCATTAAGTTGTGCATGATAGCCTGCATTTTTCAAGATTGAAGCTGTCCAGAGAGCATTGTCAACAATAAATCTTACTAATGCTTTTTCGCCAGTTTCTGCAATAGTCAAGGCTCTTATGTTAATATCATTTTCAGCTAACAAACTCACCATCTCAAACAAGTTTCCTGGTTTATGTTCCAAGTAAATCGAAAATTGTTTTACGCTCAATTCGTATTTATCCCCTTGCTAAATTTTTCTGTTGTCAATGACTCTGACTGCCTTGCCCTCGCTGCGTACGATCGTCTTCGGTGCAACAAGTGTAACTTTCGCTTTAAGCCCAAGCATTGAGCGCAGACCGTCAACAAGTTCAGCCTGTTTCTTATTCACTTCGCCTAAGTTGTCCGTGAACATTTCAGGAGTCATTTCAACATGTACATCAAGAGTATCAGTGTTATTAATTCTGTCAACGATAATCTGGTAATTTGCCGGGTAACCCTGATTAATCAACACCGCTTCAATTTGGCTCGGGAAGACATTAACGCCGCGAATGATCAGCATATCGTCAGTCCTGCCTTTAAGTCTGCTCATTCTCACGTGAGTACGACCGCATGGGCATTGCTCATGGCTCAATGAAGTTATATCACGAGTACGATAGCGCAACAACGGGAACGCTTCTTTGTCCAACGTCGTGAAGACTAACTCGCCAAGGCTTCCATCAGGTAAGACTTCTCCGGTTTTGGGGTCAATGATCTCCGCGATAAAATAATCTTCGTTGATGTGCATACCATGTTGATCCGAACATTCAAACGATACGCCGGGGCCGCAAAGTTCAGTCAAACCGTAAATATCATAAGCCTTGATTCCCATCGTGCCCTCAATATCTCGACGCATATTTTCGCTCCAAGCCTCTGCACCAAAAATTCCAGCCTTCAAAGGTATATCATTGGGGCCCATTCCCATTTCCTTCATGCGTTCACCGATGAAAGCCGCGTAACTCGGAG
>CAJOGG010000041.1:3956-5795 GCA_905234205.1 uncultured Synergistales bacterium
TTGTGAGAACCTCCGTCAAGTCCTGCGCCACCTGTGAATAATCCATAACCGTATGAGACTTGTACAACGTCTTCATTTGTTCCGCCTGCTGCCGTAATTGCACGAGCGCACATAGTGTCCCAAATGTCTATATCGTGAAGTGTGTAGAAAGCTACGACTCTTTGTCCTGTTGTTCCTGAAGTTGATTGAATCCTCACGCAGTCTTTCAACGGTTTGCCCATTAAGCCATAAGGATATGCCTTGCGTAAATCGTCCTTCGTTAAGAACGGAAGCTTATGTAAATCGTCAAGTGATTTAATGTCGTTGGGTGTTACGCCTTTCTCTTGCATCTTTGCGCGATAATAGGGCACGTCTTCCCAAACATGTTTAACTTGCTTCAATAATTTCTCGTTCTGTAACTCACGAATCTTTTCATGCGGCATACATTCGATTTCCGGCTGATAATATCTTTCCATGCTAAATTACTACCTTCTTCGTTACAAAATATTTTATGCGTTCTTCCCTAAATCAAAAGCTTTCTTGTTGAGCTCTAAAAATTTCTTGGGCACGCAAAATTCTATGGCTTCTTGCCAAGCTTGTGGGGGAATATCCGCGAAATAATGACTCAATCGGCCAAGCAACACCAGGTTAACCGCCTTAACGTTTCCAGCGTCTTCCGCCAACTTCACACAGTCAAGCGCATCAACTTTCACGTTCAAAGCCTTGATTTTCTCCAGCAAGTTCTCCGGATAAGTCATTGCTCCAGTTATTACGGGCATAGGATCAATTTGTTGTGTTGACGTTACGACTTGGCCACCCGGTTTCAGATACTCAAGCCACCTTGCAGCCTCCAAAATCTCAAACGACACTATGAAATCCGCTTCGCCCTTATCAATTACCGGAGAGTAAACTTTATCGCCATAACGTACATAAGTTACAACGCTTCCGCCTCGTTGACTCATTCCATGAACTTCAGAGACTTTTACGTCGTAGCCCTGTGATGTCAATAAATGCCCGAGCAACTTGCTTGCTAAAACGCTTCCTTGTCCGCCTACACCGACGATCATAATATTTGTGGTCTTCATGATTATTTGGCCTCCTTTGTTGAAGAAAACGAGTTGAACTTACAAAGCTGTGTACATACTCCGCAGCCTACACACAACGTAGAATCTACATGAGCCTTGCCATTTTTAATTGCTATAGCGGGACAGCCTATCTTCATACATGATTTACAACCAACGCATTTATTAACGTCAACTTTCAACGGAGGATTATGTTTCACGTACTTCAACAAAGCACAAGGACGACGAGAAATTATTACGCTTGATTCGTCTGCAGCTAACTCCTCCTTCAAAGCCTCTTCACATTGTTTGAGGTTATACGGATCTACGACTCTTACGCGATTGAAGCCCATAGCTTTACACAATGCCTCAAGGTCAATTTTTCCTGCGGGGTCGCCTTTGATGTTGTAGCCTGTTGTGGGATTTTGTTGGTGGCCAGTCATTCCTGTGATTGAGTTATCGAGAATTATTACGACGGATTTACTTTGGTTGTAAGCGATATTCGCAAGCCCTGTCATTCCCGAGTGCATGAACGTAGAGTCGCCAATTACTGCTACAGCATTTTTCCCGCCAGCCTTATTGAAGCCATGTGTGGCACTGATTGACGCTCCCATGCAAAGAGTCATATCCATAGCTGCGAGTGGTGCAACTGCACCCAAAGTGTAACAGCCAATATCTCCAAGCACTGTGCATTTTAATTTGTTGAGCGTGTAGAATAAGCCTCTATGAGGACAACCCGCACACATTACAGGAGGTCTAGGAGGTATGACTTCGTTTAACTTGTTGCCGGTTGAATTAA
>CAJOGG010000041.1:5845-21165 GCA_905234205.1 uncultured Synergistales bacterium
CCTTAACGCCTTGCAATGTTCCTCGATGAACGGGTCAAGCTCTTCAACAACGATAACACGCTTCACACTCTTGGCAAAAGCCTTGAGCTTCTCATCAGGCAACGGCCAAATCATTCCAAGCTTCAAAACTGGATACAAATCTCCGCAAGCTTCCTTGACATATTGATAACAAGTTGACGAGGTTATTATTCCGATTGAGTTGTCTTTGCCTTCATCAACGCGATTTAAGTCGGTGCTATCTGAAAAGATTGTAAGTTTGCGCATACGTTCCTCAACGATTGGGTGACGCCTTATGGCATTGCCCGGCATCATAACGTACTTGGCTATGTCCTTCTCGTAGGGTATCTCCGTGTCGTCAATACGTTCACCAATTTCGACAAGTGATTGAGAGTGAGCTATGCGCGTGCACATTTTCACGATAACAGGGACATCGAACTCTTCAGAAATATCATAAGCACGCTTGAAAAATTCCAGGGCCTCCTGTGAGTCTGAAGGCTCAAGCATTGGAAGCTTTGCTGACTTTGCATAATGTCGTGAGTCCTGCTCGTTCTGTGAAGAATGCATTCCGGCATCATCGGCGACACAAATAACCATGCCCGCATTAATTCCGGTATACGAGACTGTGAACAACGGATCAGCCGCAACGTTTAAGCCAACGTGTTTCATTCCACAAAAGCTTCGTTTGCCCGCAAGAGCTGCCCCGAAAGCTGTCTCCATTGCAACTTTTTCATTGGGTGCCCATTCGCTGTAAACGTCATCATATTTTGCTATCTCTTCTGTGATTTCAGTGCTGGGTGTACCAGGATAACTTGATGCAACACAACAACCACCCTCATATAAACCGCGAGCCGCCGCTGTATTTCCTTGCATCAGTTGTTTCATAAAAATTTCCCCCTTCAAGTCATCGTTTGAATTTTATATCTTAATCGCGAATTGGTTATGAATCAATTTTGTAAGTAATAGAATATTTTTGCGATAATCGACTTGCTAACGCGTATAATTACAGCCATGAAAGGAGGCATTATTCAATTGAAGAGAAAAATTTTCGTAGCGCTATTAATTTCATTCATGTTGAGCTCATGTGCTTATGCTGAAATAAGTAAAGACGTCGTAGAGGCTGCGTGGCAAAAGATAGCTACAACTGATGGTTTTACCGTTGTAAAAATTAATTACGAGAAAGATAAATCGCCGAACGCTTGGGTAGCTTTCAAGTCGCAGAAAAATTTTAGCGTTCATGTTACCGAAGGCTTGATGCAAATTCTTAACACCGAAGAACAAATTGCCGGAGTGCTTGGGCATGAGATCGGACACGTGAGACTAGGACACTATAACAAAGGCGTTGGACGTAATATAGGCTGGTCGATTTTAAGCGGAGTGTTAAGCAACACAGTTGGAACTGTCGGCCAAGTTGTAGGCTCCGTGGGAATGAACTTAGCTGAAAGCGGCTTTAGTCGTCAACAAGAAGTTGAAGCAGATGATTACGGCGTAGTCTTGCTCAAAAAAGCTGGCTACGATCCACGAGGCTTATACAGAGCTATGAAAGCATTTGCTGATAACAAGTATGTAACCCGGCCAAGTGGCTTTAACTCTCACCCACCAACCGCACGAAGACTCAAACATTTATTGGATAAAGCTAAGGAAGTTGAGGGCAAGACTAACAAGTAAGCTATAATTACGGAAAATTGAGAGTAGGTGAAATAATTTGTCCCGCATAAAATTTAGCTTAATATTAATCGCTGCTCTATTAGTCAGTTTTGTAACGTCTCCAACAAAATCAGAAGCAAGCGTTTATCCGGCCATAGCTGCCTATCAAGAATCTTATGCGATGAATTTTGAAGTATGGAAGCCTTATGACTTGCCCGCGGGTTGGTATGCAACTTTTGACGGTTTTCCGGTTGCACAGATAGCCGAGAATCGCTGGGTATATGGCAAGCAAGATATTTACGGAGCTTTAACGCCCACAAATGTTTTAGTCGGGTCTGTTATACCTTCAAACGTTCCAGGCTTGGCCCGAATCTCATCGACATGGACTTACGGATTACCATATGATAGCCCGGAGTTTATGAAAATTCTTGATTACATGTGCAATAGAATGGGCTGGCTTTACCTTCCTGAACAACATGTGAATACGATAATAGCTTGGAATACTCACAAAGTTGGAGTATGGATCTGGCTTGGAAACCGTTGGAAAAGATTTGAACCTCGTAGCAATGAATACACTTGGCAAATGTTAAAACGTTTAGCACCGTACGTAGCTCGTGAGTTAGAAAAGAATCACGTTTGGTATATCGGTGGTGAGCCCGCTGAAGTTGCTGACCTTGCGCGACAATGGGGAATAATTTGGGGCGGCAGAGTCGTACTTGAGAAACTCAAATCTTATGAGGATAGAGGCGGCGGAAATGATAGCGGCACAGTTACCTCAATGAGAAGCGAAAGTTCTTCAAGCAGTAGCGGCAGCTCGTCTGGTCCTAGAGAAACTAAGTCAAACCCAAGCCCTCAATGGGACGTAGATTAATCGAGGTGATAAATTTATGGCTCCCAAGAAACAGACTCAAGACAAAAATTTACGTATCGTTCAGCTTTTAACTATGGCCTGGAACGCAAAGAGTGTATCTCGCATAATCTCTATCACTGATCAAATACTCGAGCTTAATTCAAATTGTGTAGAGGCTTTGTTACTGAAAGCTGATAGCATTGAAGACACCAACGAACGAACGCAGATTTTACTTCACGCATTATCAGCCGTTGAAGAGCCAAAGAATTTAATTAATCCTGAAGAGAAGAATTTGTTCTTCATGGTACTGAATCATAGGCTTGCATACACATATTTTCTCAAGGAAAATTTTGACGAGGCTTTCAAGTATTGTGAACAAGCTCTAAATTTTGTGGTCGAACATGAGTCGGAGATTGATTATGATGATGAGCTTATTGGAGTTGTATCGCAGCTGAAGACTTTACGCTATAGGATATTGCTTCGTCATGAAGATTGGCGTGAAATTCTTGCGCAAACTATGAGAGACGGAGATAAGACTCTGGCTTGGGCTTACTCAAAATTGATAGCGGCATGGGCAACGGCTGGAACTAATCAACGTAAGAGCATATGTGCCCCAATGTTTTGGGACGCGTTAATGTTAGCACCTGACGTACCGTTTTACATGTTGGGTTTCTTTGAGGAACCTGACGACGATTCTGACGAGGAAGTTCTGAATGATTTTGAGTTTGCCTTAATGTTTTACGACGTTATTTCGATTAGCAATGAGTTTCACGACTGGTTCGCAAGAGGGACGATATTGTTCGGGCTTCTGTCAGGACGCTTTGAAAATGAAGAATATGAATACATGGTTGATGCCCTTGACAGTTTTGGTGGCTATATTGAGTATCAACATATGAGGAGTTTATTAACAAGTACAGAAGACTCTGAAGTTATAGAGACGTTGGCAGCAAATAAATGTCTAGCAGAATAATTAATTAACAGGAGAAAAATATATTGACGTTGAAAATTTCACAGAGATTAACACCAGAAAAATTACGCAAGATTAAACCCGTTGAAAGTTGGAAGTTAAACACTACTGACGATATAACCATATCAAAATCTCGTAACCCTGAACCATTAATCGGCCAAGCTCGTGCAGTTGAAGCTATAGATTTCGGCTTAGCTGTGAATGGTCGTGGCTATAACATTTTCATTACTGGTCAACCTGATAACGGAAGAACTAGTTACGCACTGGAAAAATTGCGAGCACAAGCTGAACATTTACCCGCTCCAGACGATTGGCTGTATCTTTACAATTTCGACAAGCCCGAAGAACCTATGGCTGTATCTGTTCCGGCAGGCAAAGGGAAAAAATTAGCCGATGAGCTTGAAGAACTCTTGACCGACCTTAAAAACAACATAAGCAAAGCTTTTGAACAAAGCCAATATGAAGACGCAAAGGCAGGACAAATTAAACTGTTTCAGGAAAGTGCCAATGCTATTATGGACAAGCTAAAAGCTCAAGCCGCAAAACAGCATTTTTCGTTGAAACGTACTCCGCAGGGATTTATAAACGTGCCTTTAGTTAAGGATAAGGACGAAGAAGGCAAGGAAATTGAACGCGAATTGAAACCAGAAGAGTATGAAGCTCTCGACGCAGAAAAGCAGAAACGTTATCAGGCCATGAACGATAAAATCTCGCAACGAACTTTATCAGGCATGAGGAAAATTCGTGACATGGAAAAAGATTTACGAGAGACGCTAGCAAAACTTGACTCTGAAATTTGTCGCAACGCTATAACGCCTTGTTTCAATGACATTAGCGAAAACTATAAGGGCAACGAGAAATTATTAGCATGGTTCACAAAAATGTTCGACGACGTTATCGAAAACTTCGGGGCGTTTATCACGGCAGCCAGGGAAGAAAATTCCGAGGTAGATTTCACACGTTACAAGGCTAATCTCTTTGTGAGCAATGACCCAAGCAAAGGTGCGCCAGTTATTTGGGAAACTAATCCAACTTACTATAACTTATCCGGGCGCGTTGAATACGAGAGCCATCAAGGATATTTGTACACGGACTTCAGAAGGATCTTGGCCGGAGCTTTTCACAAGGCTAACGGAGGTTTTCTTGTCATTGACGCGGAAAAAGTTTTGATGAATTTCATGTCGTGGGAAGCTATCAAGCGTTTAATGCGAACTGGTGAAGCAGCTATAGAGAATCTTGGCGAGCAGTATGGAGCTTTACCACTTTCATCATTGCGTCCTACTCCAATAAAAATGAAGCTCAAGATAATCATGACAGGGTCGCCTTATATTTACGAACTACTTCAATATTATGATCCTGAGTTCAGTAAAATTTTCAAGATCAAAGCAACTTTTGATATAGATATGCCACGAACAGCCGATAACGAACGAAAAATGGCACGCTATATCGCAGAATTTATCAAGCGCGAGAATCTCAAGCCCTTTGACGCTTCTGCCTTGTCGGAAATCATAGAGTGGTCAGGACGTGAAGCCGAGGATCAAAATTTATTGTCGGTTGAAGTTGGAAAGCTGCGCGAATTATTAACCGAGTCAAACGCTTGGTCAGAAGTTGCAGCCAAAAAATCCGGAGTAGTAACCCGCGATAACGTTATCAAAGCTATTGAGCACAAAAATTATCGTTCAGGCTTGTATCAGGAAAAACTAGCACGAGCTTTCAAGGACGGAATAATTCACATAGACACTAAGGGCGAGGCTGTAGGACAAATTAACGGCTTGAGCGTGATTGATCTCAACGATTACCGTTTCGGGCACCCTTCCAGAATCACAGCTAACGTTTTCATGGGCCAAGAAGGAGTCGTAAATATCGAGCGTGAAGTAAAAATGACCGGCCCAATACACAACAAAGGCTTGATGATCTTATCGAGTTATCTCGGTCGTAAATATGCGCAGGATATGCCATTGAGTTTAAGCGCTCACATAACGTTTGAGCAAAATTATTCGGGCATTGAGGGGGATAGCGCGTCTTCAACGGAATTATATTGTATTCTTTCAGCTTTGTCGGGCTTGCCTTTGAAACAGGGTATCGCAGTAACAGGCTCTGTGGATCAATTCGGGACTGTGCAGCCAATCGGAGGAGTGAACGAGAAGATCGAGGGCTTTTACGAGTACTGCAAAATCTCCGGCTTAACTGGCGATCAAGGCGTAATGATTCCACAATCGAATGCGCGGCACTTGATGCTGAACTCTGAAGTTATTCAAGCTGTAAAAGATGGCAAGTTCTCTATCTGGACGGTTAATAACATTGATGAAGGAATAGAGCTTTTAACCGGAGTCAACGCTGGCAAGCAACGTAAGGACGGCTCTTATACTAAAGGCTCCGTGCATGGATTAGTGAGAGAGAGACTCAAGAAAATGTTAAGCGACGGAATGAGACTCGAGAAAAAATTTGGCTCAACCCCACGCAAAAGACGTAAGAAGGATGCAAAACCGCAAAATATTCCTAATGCTCAATGAACTTGAAGCAGTGTATCACAATGAAGCCCGCCCTCCGGAACTAGGACACCCAGAACCGCTGGACGGGTTAATCTTAACGATACTTTCGCAGAACACCAACGACAAAAATCGTGACGCAGCTTTCTCAAATCTCAAAGCCTTATATCCAGCATGGCAGGACGTAATCAATGCAGGCCCGGAAAAACTCGAAACAGCAATCAAGACAGCAGGACTTGCTCACACGAAAGCTAAAAGGATAATTCACATACTGAATCAAATTCACAATGATTTCGACGAATACTCAATCAAGAAATTAGCGTTGCAGGAACCTGAATATATTGCGGATTACTTGCGAGCATTGCCAGGAGTTGGAGCCAAAACTGTTGCTTGCGTGTTGTTGTTCGATTTGAAGCTGAAAGCGTTTCCAGTTGATACACATGTTACGAGAGTCTCAAAGCGTGTTGGAGTTGTGCCGGAAAAATTTACGCCAGAAGAAATCTCGTTGATGTATGAGAGTGTTGTACCTGTTGAACGTTGCTTAGGAGGTCACGTAAATATAATCGATCATGGCCGAGCTATTTGTCATTCAAGAAATCCAAAGTGTAAAATCTGTACATTGTCAAAAATTTGTGAAAAGGTAGGTTTATTATGATGAGGACAAAAATTTTATTTGCATGTGTGTTAATGTTTCTGCTGCCTGTTCTTGCTGAAGGAAAAACTAAGCCTTCTCCGAAATGGGTAGGAGAATTGTACGAGGTTCAAGACGCTAAGCAGGTTGCATTGGTTCGCGGGACTGTTGGGACAAACGCTAATTTCTCGTTTCATGTTAAGGACGACGAAGGAAACTGGGAAGAAGTAATCTCTTGTCCTGCTTACATAGGCAAAAAGGGTTGGGGAAAGACTCAAGAGGGCGACATGTTAACTCCACGCGGCGTTTTCACTTTCACAAAGGCATTCGGAATCAATAAAGATCCTGGTTGCCCAATGGGTTACACTCAAGTTGATGATACGCATTATTGGGTCGGCGATTCAAGTTCAGAACGTTACAATCAATTTGTCTCAACGCGCGATTACGACGATTTCAACAAGAAGGACAGCGAACACATAATAGATTACAAGCAAGCCTATAAATATTGCCTGAACATCAGCTATAACTTTGACGGAGTCCCCGGAGCAGGCAGCGCAATATTCCTTCATTGTCAGACGAAGAACAAATTTACGGCGGGTTGTGTAGCAATTCCAGAGAAATACATGCGTGAAGTGTTGACTCTTGTTCGGGAGAACTGCGTTGTGATTATGGACACGAACGACAACATCAAGAACTATTAGGCGAGAAAAATTATTCCCTAGGATTCATGAACGAGTCCCAGGGATTTTATTTTATGCTTTAATTGGGTTATCAGGATCGAGTCTGCAATCAAACGTAACATAACCAGGATTTTCGCCGCGCTCTTTAGCAGGAAGATAACGTTCCCAAAAATCGTTGAACAACTTGAAAATTTCTCTGTGTTTGGCCGCAATGATGAATATCGTAATCAGCACGTATACAGCCGATAACACGTCGGTAAATGCCCACAAAGCATCAGCCTCAATGTTATAGAACAGCACGCAAGGAATCATGTAATAGATCATGTAAATTGGCATCATCTTTCTATTAGCTTCCGTATCGCCAAACGCATAATTCACGGATTTTTCGCAAGTGTAATACATTCCTATAATCGTCGTCCAAGCAAAAACAGCAATAGCTATAGCCGTAAGTTGTCCACCGATTGAGCCATAAGCCGTAGTAAATGCGATTGTCGTTAGAGCTCCTGAGGTTGCCTCGCTAGTGTAGTAAGAGCCAGTTATGATAATCGTGAAGGCCGTTATCGTGCAGATAATGAAAGTGTCAAGGAAAACCTCTCCCCAACCCCAAAGCGATTGTCTTACAGGGTGATCAGTCTTCGCCGGAGCATGTGCGATCATTCCGTAACCTGTGCCAGCATCGTTCGAATAAATTCCCCTTGCGACTCCGTATTGAATGGCATCACGAACTGTTGCGCCCGCAAATCCTCCTACAGCCGACGCCGGAGTAAATGCACTCTTGAATATCAACGCTATGACTTCAGGAATAGAACGCCAGTTTAGGATTATCACGCCCAAGCCCATAAGAATATACAACACCGCCATAACAGGTACAGCCATTGACATAACGTTAGAGATTCTCTTCAGGCCACCCCAAATTGTTACGAGGCAGGTTAAGCCAATCACGACGACTGAAATAATACTAGGAACTCCAAAAGCTTCTGACATTGAACTTGTAACGGCTTCAGTCTGTACGCAGCAGGTCCAAGGCCCAAACACGAAGCAGAACACCGCCAGAACGACCGCACCTCTTTTCCAGCCGAATGCGTTTTTCAGGACGAACGATCTATCACATACGTACTCATTCATTGATTCTTTGTAGTGCTCTCGATAACGTTGACCGATTATAATTTCGCAAGCCTTTGTTGACATTCCGAAGAACGCGGATATTAACATCCATACCAATGCGCCCGGCCCACCGCTCACTATAGCAGTAGCAACGCCGCTTATATTTCCAGTGCCTATTGTGTTAGCAAGAGCTGTACATGCCGCACGAAATCCCGAAATTGTCCCTTCACCTTCACCGCCCGATTTAATCTGTGAAAAAGTGTTGTGAAAGTTGAACCCGATTTTACGCTGATAACGAAATTTGAAGCATATTGACAACGCTATACCCGTAACGAGTATTAGAATAGTCATCCATGAGCCCCACATGAAATCGTCCATCATATAGAAAAAATCCGTAATAGCCTTCATAATTTATCCCTCCTGTAAAAATTTTTTCCGCGCTTCAACAACTTGCAAGATATGTTTCTCAACAGTCGTACAGCAACCGCCAACCGCACTAGCCCCGGCCTTCATGTAAGACAAAGCATAAGCCCCAAAATCCAGCGCATTTTCGGAACTCTCAGAAGACCACGTTTTACTGACTGGATCATATACTTCACCGCTATTTGGATATACGGCTATTGGAAGAGTCGTAGCTGCTTTGAGTTCGTGAATCAGTGATACGATATATTCCGGCTTTGTGCAATTTACGCCAATCATTCGCAAATGAGGGTAGCCCTTGGAAAGTTGTTTAGCACAATCTGAAATTAAATTGCCGTTGTTGACGTGTTGACCGTCCTTGCAAGAGAAACTGATCCAGTAATCCGCGCCCAATTCTTCCGCTATAGATGCCTCAATCATAACTTCACGCATTAACGGTTGAGTCTCAAACAGCAACAAATCTGCTCCAGCCTCGTGTAACAATTCTGTTCTGCGACGATGAAATTTATACAAGCCCTCTGAATCAATATCGTAATTGCCAGTGTGCACCATATGGCCCAATCCCTGCTAGGCATAAAGGATAAGAACGCCCTGAAGTTTTTCCCTCGGCCTGCCACCATTCTTCGCGAGCCTCAAGAAATATTTTCACAGAACGAGTTATTAATTCTTCAGCTTGCTCTTCAGTGTAGCCGTGTTTCATAAGTCCGGGGATAGTTGCCTGATAACTGCATGTAATGCCGGAGTCCGCGCCTGCCCGAAAATAATTCAGATGTACTTGCTTTACTAGTTCTGGCTGATTCGCGAGAGTCTTTGCTGTCCAGAGATCGTTATTCAAATCCGCGCCCAAGTTCTCAAGAGCCGTTGACATAGAGCCGTCAATTATCATGATTCGATTTTGCTTGAGAATTTCATTAAGAGATGCCTTCATGGATAGCTCCTTTCATAGTTTTGAGTCAACAAATTATTGTATGTGTATAATGATAATCTAAATTTGTGTGGAGGGAAAATTCATTAATGAGACTTCTAATAGATTTATTCATCACGTTCGCGAAAATGGGGGCCGTAACTTTCGGTGGAGGTTATGCGATGCTTCCGATACTTCAACGCGAGATCGTAGAGAATAAACACTGGGGCACTGACGAAGAACTAGCAGACTATTACGCGATTGGACAATGTACTCCTGGGGTTATCGCTGTGAATGTAGCTACGTTTATCGGGCGTAAAGTTGCTGGTAACGTTGGAGGAGTTGTAGCGACGTTGGGCGTAGTTTTTCCATCGGTTGTGATAATTTCGCTCTTGGCCGGAGTGATACAGGCATATTCGAGTCTGGAATGGGTCAAACATGCTTTTGCGGGGGTGCGTGTCTGCGTGTGTGTGTTGATATTTAACGCGGTCGTGAAACTTTTCAGCAAGGCCATAATTGACAAGAAGACTCTGTGTATTTATTTGCTCGTGCTGATAGCTTCCGTGACTCTCAATCTATCGCCGGTAATATTTGTAGTGTTAGCTGGAGTCGCCGGAATAATCTTGGGGGTAAAGAAATCATGATGTTGTACGTGAAATTATTTTGGGAGTTCTTCCAGACGGGACTATTTGCAGTCGGTGGAGGTATGGCAACGTTACCTTTCTTGTATGACATTTCGGACCGTACTGGCTGGTTCACTCACGCGCAACTAGCTGACATGATAGCGGTATCAGAATCGACTCCCGGGCCAATCGGCGTGAACATGGCGACTTATTCAGGCTATATTACAGGTGGACTCCCCGGAGCAATAATCGCTACACTTGGCCTAATAACTCCTAGCGTAATAGTAATCTTAATCATAGCAGCGTTCTTGTATGCTTTTCATGATAACAAGTATGTGAACGGAGCGTTTTATGGTTTACGTCCGGCGAGTGCAGCAATGATAACTTCAGCAGGAATTATTCTAGCGCGAGTTGTATTCTTTGCCGGAGACTTCACGAACATGATTAATCTTAAAGCTTTGGCCTTGGCTGTAGCGTTATTAGTGTTCACTCACGCGATTAAGTTCACGAAGAAATTACACCCTGTAATCTGGATAGCGTTCTCTGCTGTCGTAGGAATATTATTCGCTTACTAACTTTCTTAACTCATGCTTAACTTTTTCGAGGTCGCTGCATACAAGCAAGGGGATAAGGCGTTGAATCTCGTTTATAGTCTTGTCCCACCATTTCAACTTCAATAACAGGTCAATTAATTCATCATCGAATCTTTTCCTGATAACTCGTGCGGGATTTCCAACGGCTATAGTGTAAGGAGGAATGTTGTTACTCACGACGCTGTTAAGTCCTATAATTGCTCCGTCCCCTACGTGAACTCCAGGAAGTATCGTTGCATTTTGTCCGATCCATACGTCATTACCAACAACTGTATCTCCCTTTAATGGCAAGTCAGAAATTTTTGGTGCCTCCTCGTTCCAGCCCTCGAAGATATAAAACGGGAATGTTGACGCGCAATTCATTTGGTGGTTAGCTCCATTCATGACGAACTCAACGCCCGCAGCTATCTGACAGAATTTCCCTATGATTAATTTATCGCCGATAAACTCGTAATGATGCGTAACTTGTTCCTGAAAATCTTGGCCAGCGTAGTAGCTAAATTCTCCGACAATGATATTTGGCTTAGTGATCGTTGGCTTAATGTAGGTTAGTGAAGTAATTTCGTTGATTGGAAAAATTTTATGTGGGTCTGGATTCATGATTGCCTCCTATAAAAAATCTCCCCTGCCATTAAGACAAGGGAGCGAAAAATTTACTCGTTGCTAAAATTCCATGCGCGTATCGTGACTGCCGGTTATCTTGCCTGTCTCGGGATCGATCATGATTGCGTTCACATCGCCCATAAATCCCTGAAGCGAAAGTTTGTAACCCATGCTTACGAGTTCTTCGACGTCTTTGTTAGTTAAACCGTTGCCGGGTTCGAGCCTCAACTCGTCGGGAAGCCATTGCATATGATAACGTGGGGCACTCACAGCAGCATTGATTGCCATTCTACGATCGATAACGTTTGCTATAACCTGAAGGGTAGTTGTGATTATTCGTGAGCCTCCTGGACTTCCAACTACAAGAATCGTTTTGCCATCTTTCGATACGATTGAAGGACTCATTGAGCTTAACGGACGCTTGAAAGGTGCGATAGAGTTTGCGTCACCACCGACAAGGCCATAAACGTTAGGCACGCCGGGTTTGATTGAGAAGTCGTCCATTTCGTTGTTGAGCATAAATCCTGCGCCTTCAACTGCCGCACCAGAGCCCCAAGTCTCGTTGATCGTGTAAGTGATTGCTACAGCGTTCCCGAATTTATCAACTACGGAGTAATGCGTTGTGTTAGTGCCTTCATGTAATTGAGTTAAGCCCGGTCTTACAAAATCGCTAGGAGTTGCCTTAGTGGGATTGATTCTGTCGTAGATTTTCTTCGCGTACTCTTTTGACGTTAATTCAGCTACGGGTACATTCACGAAATCAGGGTCGCCCATGTACTCGCTTCTGTCAGCGTAAGCTTGTCTCATAGCCTCGGCCATAACGTGAAGAGCTTGTGCGGGTGAAGCAGCCCATAAAGTTCTCATGTCAGCATTTTCCATAACGTTGAGAATTTCTGCAATGATAGCGCCACCGCTCGAAGGAGGACACATTGAAGTAATCTTATAGCCTCTGTAGTAAGCTGTGCTAGGTTCACGCCATTTGACCTCATACTTTGCTAGATCCTCACGAGTAATTAATCCGTCGTTGGCCTTCATGTCAGCTTCGATTAATTCAGCCGTCTTGCCCTCATAAAAACCTTTTGGCCCTTCAGCAGCAATTCTCTTGAGTGTTTCAGCTAGATCAGACTGCACGAAAATTTCTCCGGCCTTGTAGTCAGTTCCGTCGGCTTTCAAGAAATATTTGCGGCCCGTGGGGAATTTGCTTAACTTATTGTGATTCGCGGCCAAGACTCCAGCTTGACGTTCAGAAATTGGATGACCCTTTTCAGCTAAATTAATAGCAGCGGCCATAACTTCATCAAGCTTCTTTGTTCCGAAACGATCTAACATTGCGCTCATACCTGCAACTGTTCCCGGAATACCTGCGGCCTTGTACGTTCTAGTGCTGTTGAGTGGGATAACGTTGCCTTGTTCGTCAAGATACATATCTCGAGTAGCAGCAGCCGGTGCCATTTCTCTGAAGTCTAGCGCGTAATCGTTGCCATCAGCCGTGTGAATTACAGCAAAGCCACCGCCTCCTATGTTGCCTGCTTGAGGATGAACTACAGCCAGTGCGTAACCAACCGCAACAGCCGCATCAATAGCATTGCCACCGTTATCAAGAACAGCTTGGCCAGCCAAGTCAGCTAAGGGGTGAGTTGATACGGCCATTCCATTTCCATTGCTCTGGATCAAAGCATTATCTGGTGCAGCAAAAACGATTGATGAGGTTACGAGGCAAATTAATAACGCGATAACAAAACGTTTTGTCATCAATAAAACCTCCTGCGAAAATTTTACCCTCCTATAATATCAGAGGCCGCCGGAAATCCATATGCGCTATTTGCTTGTTTGATTGCTTTTGTGATTGCTTCACTGACAACTTCAGCCGCTAACGTTCCTACGAGATCCATATCTGCTTTAACATTTCCAACTGACACCGCGTAAATACTATCGCCATCAGCAGAAGTGTGTACAGGATTTATTGAACGCGCATAACCATCGTGAGCCATGCCGGCTATCTTGCATAATTGAGGCTTTGAGAAATTTGCGTTGGTCATGACAACAGCTATAGTAGTGTTGCTCGTGAATTTGTTCTCCTGAATCTTAACGTTAGCTTTCATGTAATCAACGGTGCTGCGTAATCGCGTCTTGTCCTCGGTCAATAACCCGGCTATTTGTTTTCCTGTCTTATGGTCGAAAATATCACCCAGCGCATTCACAACTACAACAGCAGCAATTTTTAACTCGCCTAGTTCAAGTTCACAGCTACCTATTCCGGATTTCATGCAAGTGTTCATTCCAGCGATCTTGCCCACAGTTGCGCCACAACCTGCCCCAAAATTTCCGTCCCTGTAGTTTGGAGAATCAAAAGCAATTTTCGCAGCCTCATACCCCATTTCAGAGTCAGGCCTTGTGAATGTATCTCCTACTGTTAAATCGAATATATCGGACTGAACAACTAAAGGGACTCGCGTAACTCCGACATCAAAGCCAATCTTACGTTCCTCAAGATATTTCATAACGCCGTTAGCCGTTCCAAGACCAAAAGCACTTCCGCCAGCTATCATTATCGCATGAATCTTTTCAGCCGCCATCAATGGATTCAATAGTTGAGTTTCACGAGAAGCAGGGCCGCCTCCACGAACATCAAGACCAGCCCTCATACCCTCCTCGCAAATAAATACAGTGCAACCTGTACCGGCTTTAACGTCCTCAACTTGACCGATACGAATATGATTTAGAAATTTTCCGTTCATTTCTCCACCTCTCAATTCATTATCGTTGCTCCAGGCGCGCTAGACTGTAACTCCTGAACAGCTTTCCCGAATCCACTGCCGCCAGACGTTGCGAACAAGATTATCGTTTTGCCCGTGAAGTCGTAACTTTCAAGAAATGTGTTAATGATCGTCGGCGCCACGTACCACCAAATTGGGAAGCCAATGAATATAACGTCGTGCGATTTTATATCAGCGTCCTTATTTGCGAGTTCAGGGCGTGAAGTTTTATCCTTCATTTCTATACTGCTGCGTGAGGCGCTGTTGTTCCAGTTTAAGTCAGCCGTCGTGTACGGAGTTTTCGGGGTGATTGCGTATAAATCTGCGTCAATTGCTTGTGCCAATTTTTGCGCTACACTTCCTGTCGTGCCTGTTGCTGAGAAATAAGCCACTAACTTTTTACTCATAGTTACATGCTCCTTTGGTCATTATGATTCGCGGATGTTACACTTTAAACTTTACTTGAGGTCAAGGAAAATATTATGAGTCAAGGCGTTTTGCTGTATACTTATAAAATTAACATTGAATTTGATTATGAAGGATAAAGATATTATGTTGACATTAGATAAAGTTTATCACGCTGCATATATATTAAGAGAGTGTGCTAGAAAAACTGATTTAATAGCTTCACCAAACTTGAGCGAAAATCATAACCTTTATCTCAAGACGGAGAATTTACAAGTTACGGGTAGCTTTAAGCTAAGAGGCGCTTACTATAAAATTTCGCAGTTATCTGACGAGGAGAAGGCTAAGGGTATAGTCGCGTGTAGTGCCGGGAATCATGCCCAAGGAGTCGCTATGGCCGCAACTCGTAAGGGTATAACTTCCACAATTTGTATGCCTGATAGTGCTCCGGTCATGAAGGTTGAAAGCACTCGCAGACTCGGCGCTAATATCGAACTTGTTAAGGGCGCTTATGATGATGCACATGATAGAGCAGTTGAACTCGTTGAACAAACTGGCGCAACTTTCATTCACCCTTATGATGATGATTTCGTGATAGCGGGCCAAGCAACTATAGGGCTTGAGATTCTCGATCAACTTGAAGACGTCGAA
>CAJOGG010000042.1 GCA_905234205.1 uncultured Synergistales bacterium
CCCGCCTTTCTTGGGATACTCACAGCAAAATCAAGGCCAGAAAGAGGACGTAAGGAATTTATTGAACAATGGTAAAGTTGATTACGTAGCATGTTGGTTCGCTGTAGCGTCGGAATGTGTTCAGGATAAGAAGACCAAGGCCGCATTCGTAGCCACGAACTCAATTACTCAAGGTGAACAAGTTGCCGCGATATTCAAGCTTCTTTGTGAACGTTGGGGGATCGAGATTGATTTTGCCCACCAGTCTTTCATATGGGACAGCGACATTAAGGACAAGAAAGCACACGTTCATTGCGTTGTAATCGGGTTCAGCACGACAGCGCCGGAATGGAGAAAACTTTACACGCCGGAAGGTTTGCAGTTAGTCAGGAACATAAACTTTTACTTGAAGCCCGCCCCGAATTTCTTCATCACAGCACAAAACTGTTCCAGAAATGAGAGCTGGAGGAAAACCTACTGAAGACGGAAATTTAATCCTGACGCTAGAGGAACGTGACGCACTCGTGAAAGCTAACCCCTTGGCCAAGAAATTTATTCGTCCGTTCATGGGAGGCGATGATTTTATTCAGCGTGTACCACGTTATTGTCTGTGGCTCGTGAACGCAAAACCCGATGAAATTATGAAGTGCCCCAAGGTCATGGAACGGGTTAAGCGCGTGAAGGAATTCAGACTCGCAAGCAAGAAGGAGGCGACAAAACGTAAAGCCGAAACACCGTGGCTCTTTGATGAAATAACAGAAATGACCCAAAATTATATTGCGATCCCTTTAACTTCATCAGAGAAACGCCAATATATTCCAATCGACTGGTTAGATCCTTCAATAATTCCTGCGGCATCTTTACGCATTATTCCAGGCGCAACGTTATACCACTTCGGGGTGCTTACAAGTCGTGTACATATGGCATGGACGAGGGCAACAGCAGGAAGGCTCAAGAGCGATTACAGCTACTCGAATACGGTCGTGTATAACAATTTCGTGTGGCCTGCTGTTACCTTCATACGACCCCACCGGCTCACTAAGTTCACCACCTCCCCTTACGCAGGGGAGGCAAGGAAGATACATAAGTCCCCGGAGTCTTTTACGCCCCCTGTTAAGGTGGAGAGGGCCATTTATGGCGAGGGGGTAATTTCTAAGATCGAGGCATGTGCGCAAAAGATTCTTGATGCCAGAGCGTTGTACCCTGGTAATTCATTTGCTGCTTTGTACAATGATGACTTGATGCCCCCGGAGTTGAAGAAAGCTCACCGTGAAAATGACGCGGCCGTGTGTGAAGCATATGGCTGGGATAAAAATATAACGGAGGAGGAAATCGTGGCGGAGTTAGTGAAAAAGTATTCTGCGTGTAAAGGGAAGTTATGATAGAATTTTCCCAACGATGTAAATTAACAAACGATTTAGCGGGTTAACCAATCAACAATAAGAAGAATGGTCTTCACAAAACAGAAGATGGCAACGGCGATTTTGTCAATTCGGTCAAGGATAGATCGCTGTTGTTTTCGTATATAAATCAAAATATTTATCCTAACTTATTTCATGAATATCAGCAGGCAAGAAAGGTTTGCACGATGTTTTATGGCTGCCATTAGTTCTATTTGTTCTTTACGCGTAAACCACAAAAGCATTTTTATATCATTAAAGATAGTTATGTGCTATAATTCATCTCATATTTTAAAAAAAGAGGTAATCCATTATTCCACACAAAACTTTATCTAACTCTTTCTTGGTCAGTAACGCAAACTATGATAGTGCCTGGGAGATACCTATCATAAATGCAACCAATAAGATCCCGAATCGCTTAGTGAAATTCTCAAATGCTATAAGTACAAACGATTTCGATCAATGGGTTCACTTTTACGAATATGATTATGAATTTGAGAAGCTATGGACGAATCCGCGAAAGTATTTATCTCATTTGAGTAAGTTTAACGGAGTCATCACGCCTGATTTCAGTCTTTACCGGGATATGCCGCTGGTAATGCAAGCTTGGAACACATATCGCGGAAAAGCTTTAGGGCATTGGTGGCAGTCGCATAGCTTGAATGTAATTTCTAATATACGTTGGGGCGATGAACGCACATATGATTTTTGTTGCGCGGGGGTTCCTAGAAATTCCGTAATTGCTGTAGGCTCTTATGGGTGCATGAAAATTTTGCGTGAAAGAAAGTTTTTTGCTGAGGGGCTCGAATATGCGATCAAGACATTAACGCCTAAAGTGATTGTTGTTTACGGAAGTGCGCCAGATTGTATGTTTGCGCAATATAAGAAAATCGGAGTAGAGATTGTGCAGTTTGAGGCCGATTATTGGCGTTTACAAGGAAAGGAGATGAAGGCTTAATGGGAAGCGGAAGCAGCGGCGGAAGTTTCGGAAATACACAAGGTAAAAGAGCTGAACTTATCGAAGAACTGAAGAGGAACAAAGTTAAATTTACGGAAAAAGATATTGTCTTTATCACAAGAGATAAAACTGGGCAAATAGTATGGTTGGAAAAAGGTAATTCATCTGCAGGTTTTGAGCATATATTATCAAGACACGCTAACAATTTCAGTGATTTAGGCATACCAAAATCAGAGATTCACTCATTCTTAGAGCGCGTATTCACAGATGGAGAAATTGTCTCTAATTCACTTCGTACTGTAAATGGGCGTGTTGGTTACGAGCGTATATTTTATTATAATGGCCGTCATTACGTACTTACTGGAGTTGGTACGAATGGTTTTATTGTTAGTGCTTATCATGTAACTTTATAGGGGGAAAACAATGTATACTGTAAAATTGTTCAATGAATTTCTTCACGGCCCTATCTGGGTTTATGCTTCAGATGGTATTTCTTTAAGGCATTTCCCGTTATTTGACAATGATCCAGTTCTGTCAGAGCTTAATAATAAGGCAATGGACATGTATGATAGTTACTTTGAGTTTGATTCGCATGACGTAGCTTGTTGGTTTAACGAAGAGAAGGAGAAACTTGAGAAACCTCGAATGCTTGACATTTTCAGCAAAATTCGTACCCGCTTAAATGAAATCAACGATGGCTCGTTTGTTATTGCTGACTATGAAAGCGATGGGTTGAAATAATAACACTTGCAAAAATTTCACATTCCCACGAAAATATCACGCATAAAATTTTGACGTAAAGAATTGAGATTGAAGCATGCCTAATTTGAATTTGCTGAAGAAAATCCGTAAACCTGATACCCGTATCAAAATGGAACGAACGAATTACGGGATAAAATTTTATCTGCCTGAAAGCTTGACCGAGGACGAATTGTTGAAGCTATTAGTGAGGATCCCTGCTGGTGCTTACAAGTTGCCGGAGAAACAGGGGATCGCTTTGGATTTTGCCGGGCGTGAATGTTCAAGACGGCTTGTGCTTCACATGATCAACAGCATAGTTTGGGAGAAGGGAATTAAAGTTATTGCGTGGCTCTCAAAGAACGACAACAGCGCGAAATTGTTCAAAGAAGCTGGCCTCATCGTAAACGAACCTCAAGCTACTATCACTCTCAAGCAAGAAAAGCAAACTCCTCCAGAAACTAAACCCCAAGCAACTCCCGAAATAAAAAAGCATATATCAGCCTTGAAAGTCGTATATAATTCAATGCGTTCGGGACAACGAATCGAATCCGAAGGTGATGTAGTTGTGTGGGGACATTTGAATCCTGGAGCCGAAATAGTTGCGGGCGGAAGTATTATCGTAGCGGGAAGACTTTTGGGGGTCGTTCATGCTGGAGGATTTGGGCGCGAGGACGTTTTCGTGTGGGCAGGGTGCTTTGAGACTCCACAGGTTAGGATAGCAAATAAATTATGTTATGCTGATTCAAAGTCGACATCTTGCTGGCGTAAGAGCGTGTTAATAACACTTGAAGAAGGTACGCCGGTGATTCGTGAGAATAAATATTTGAGTATCGAGAAAAATGACAGGAGGTAATCTGTATTAAATGGCAGCACGTGTGATCGTAACGACTTCGGGCAAAGGCGGAGTCGGCAAAACAACTTCAACAGCAAATATAGCAGCAGCTCTGGCTCGTTTTGGCAAAAAGGTCGTAGCAGTTGATGCGGACGTAGGATTAAGAAATCTTGACGTTATCATGGGCCTTGAGAACAGAGTCGTGTATAACTTCATTGACGTAATCGAAAAGGTATGCAAGCTCAATCAGGCTATCGTGAAAGATAAACGCGTCCCGGGGTTATATCTACTTCCAGCCGCACAGACTCGAACTAAAGACGCAGTGAACCCTGAACAAATGATAGCTCTATGTGAAGAATTGAAACAGGAATTTGATTTCGTATTGCTCGATTGTCCAGCAGGTATTGAGGGAGGATTCAAGAATGCCGCGGCCGGAGCTGATGAAGCACTCGTAGTAACTACCCCTGAAATCCCTTCGGTTAGGGACGCTGACAGAATTATCGGAATGCTTGAATCAATGGGCAAGTCCCCAATACGCTTAATCATAAACAGGTTAAGGCCAAATATGGTTCAAGACGGCGACATGCTAGCAAAAGATGACATTCTCGACGTGTTATCAATTGACTTAATAGGCGTTGTACCTGAAGACGAGAACGTTATACGCTCAACAAATAGCGGCGAACCTATGACTATAAGCCTTGAATCACCCGCTGCACAAGCTTATCTCAACATAGCAGAGAGATTACTTGGCCGTGATGTACCGTTAATGGATCTTGAGAGCTATGCAACACGAGGCTTTATCAGCAAGATCAAGAAATTTTTCGGCGGAAAGCGCAAGAGATAAGGGAGGAGAAAATTATGGACTTCCTCAAGAGAATTTTTGGTGGCGGTAACGAAGGCACACGAGACAAAGCCAGAGATCGTTTGAAAATAGTGTTAATTCATGATCGTACAGATATTTCCCCACAGCTTCTTGACAGTTTACGTGACGAGATCGTGAACGTCCTCACAAAGTATATGGACATTGACACTAAGAAAATCGAGATTGATCTTGACCATGATGAACATGAGGTCGCGCTGGTCGCAAATATTCCAGTTTTGAGAATTAAGCGCGGAAACGTGGACGTAAACGCAGTATAAGATTAACGCATGAAATTTTTCTGGGCCTCTTTGAAGGAGGATTTGGCCCTCACGGACAGGCTGATGTTTCTTTGTACATTGACACTTGCTTTGTGGGGGGTCTTTTGTATATACAGCGCGGCAGCAGGCTCAAACGGGCGTGGCTTGGATTTTGCATTCAGGCAGGCGGCTTGGCTAGCGTTCAGTGTGTTCGTAATGTTGTTTATCATGATCGTAGGACATAGGAAAATGCTTGAGGGTGCTTATTGGCTTTACGGCTTGGCCCTGTTCTTGTTGTTTCTGACGGATATATTTGCTCCTAAAGTCAATGGTGCGCAAAGCTGGCTTAGGTTTGGTGGACTTCAATTTCAGCCTGCGGAGTTCACAAAGATAGCAATTATTCTAGTGATGTCAAAATTTCTTAGCCGTTACCCTCCGTTGGATTTCAAAACTTTTATGGCTGGTCTTGCTGTGATTTCGCTTCCAGTTTTGCTAGTTTTAATTCATCCTGATGCAGGTAGTGCACTCGTATATCTTGTAATATCGTTCGGAATGTTGTTGGCTGCTGGTACTCCCATGAAATATTTAGGCGGACTTATAGGGCTTGGACTTGCTGCTATTCCGTTAATGATAGTGTTCGTGTTGAAAGAGTATCAGCGAAATAGAATATTAGTGTTCATTGACCCAATGCGAGATCCATTAGGCGCTGGCTATAACGTAATTCAATCGCGAATAGCTGTCGGTTCGGGAGGATTTTCCGGAAAAGGTTTCATGTTGGGGACTCAAAGCAAGCTGAAATTTTTGCCCGAGCCTCATACGGATTTCATATTCAGCGTTTTCTCTGAAGAGTTCGGATTTATTGGCAACATGGTATTGATTTTATTGTTCACGATTTTATTGTTCAGGATAATTCTAACTGGCATACGGAGCAGAGACAGGCGTTGTAAAATTTTAGTAGCTGGTGTAGCGTCATGGTTATGGTTCCAAATGTTCGAAAGTATAGGAATGTCGATAGGTTTAATGCCTGTTACGGGTCTACCTTTACCCTTCTTGAGTTACGGGGGAAGCTCTTTGTTGGCTACATTCATAGCATTGGGACTTGTTGCAAGCGTATATATCGAAGGAGTGAATAACAAGCGTGGATTTTAACGAGTTCAATAACCCGGAGTGGAAATTATTAGCCCAAGTTTCAAGGCCTTCACGTTATTGCGGCAGTGAATGGAGACCGTACGAGAAAATTTCATGGGACGAGGCTAATTTACGAATCTGCTTGGCCTTTCCAGACGTTTACGAGACAGGCATGAGCTATTACGGCTTTCAGATCATTGAGGGCTTAATAAATTCGTATGAGCAAAAATATTTAGCTGATCGAGCTTATTGCGTGTGGCCCGACATGGAAAACTTAATGCGCGCGCATAACATGCCTTTAACTTCGATCGAACATAAACGCCCTGTGAATGAGTTTGACGTACTAGCTTTCACATTGCCTCACGAGACTAGCTACACGAATATTTTAACTATGATCGATTTATCTGGCCTTAACATTCTAGCCAGTGAACGTAATAATTGCGACCCGTTAATCATTGCTGGAGGTTATGGAGCTTATACGCCGGAAGTGTTGAGCAAGTTCATAGACGTGTTTTGCGTTGGAGAAGCTGAAGCGTTATTGCCTGAATTATTGCCCGTTCTTGAGAATCTTAAAGGCTCTACACGTGAAGAAAAGCTTCGGGAAATTTCAAAGTTGCCGGGATTTTACGTGCCATTGTGTTTCAGTGAAAGCGATATTGTTACCAGACAAATAACGAAAAACTTATACAGGCTCTCTTCAATGATTGTCCCAAGTATTAATATCGTTCATGATCGTGCTGCCGTGGAATTGTTCAGGGGGTGCGGGCGCGGCTGTAGATTCTGTCAAGCTGGCATGGTAAATCGTCCTGTTCGTGAAAGGCCTGTTACTGAAGCTGGCGAATCGATTCTCAGTATCATAAATTCAACTGGTTGGGAAGAAGCTGGCTTGTTGTCCTTGGCCTCGTGTGATTATTCAGGGATTGAAAGTTTAATTGATGACCTATCACCGACTCTCAATCAACGTAGAGCAAAATTGAGTCTACCAAGTTTACGCATGGACGGATTCTCAATAGGCTTGGCCGAAAAATTAGAGGGGTTACGCTCAAAACATGGTGGCATAACTTTTGCGCCTGAAGCCGGGACTCAACGTTTACGCGACGTAATCAACAAAGGCATCAACGAGGACATGATAGTGAAATGTTTGAACGAGATTTTCTCGCGAGGTTGGGAACGTGTAAAGCTTTATTTCATGATGGGACTTCCGACAGAGACTTATGAAGATTTGGACGCAATCGCAGAAATTTCCTACAAGGCTTTGAAGCTAGGTCGATCACTTGGCCGACGAAGAGCTAGTGTAAGTGTGAGTGTGTCAGGTTTTGTACCCAAGGCTCATACTCCGTTTCAATGGGAGCGTCAGAACTCTATCAGCGAATTACAGGATAAGGGTAGACACATTAAATCACTAGTTCATGACCGTGCATTAAGCATCAACTACCACGAACCAGAACAAACTTTCCTTGAAGGTGTATTGTCTCGCGGGGACGTAAAAACTTGTGACGTGATATTACGGGCTTGGAAAACGGGAGCAAGATTCGACAACTGGACAGAATACTTCAATTTATCGCGCTGGCTTGAAGCTTTTGAGTATTGCGGATTGAATCCAGAAGACTATACTCGCGAACGTAATGAGGCCGAAAAACTTCCTTGGGATTTCATAAATGTTGGCGTCAATAAATCTTTCCTGCTCCGTGAAAGGCACAAAGCCTATAATCAAGAATTAACCGTTGATTGCAAAACAGGTTGTGCGGCCTGTGGATTAGCTTGCAAGACTCCCTGCTAACTGACCACAAGCTGCCATGATGTCCCCGCCTCGTTCTCGTCTTAATTCAAACTCAATATTCAAGCTCGTCAAAGCTCTGCAAAACTCTTTCACGCTTTTATCGCTAGCACGCTTTAATTCAGGACGTGAAGGGATCGGATTAAACGGTATAAGATTTATGTAAGGCTCTAAACCGTCAAGCAACGCCGCCATTTCATAAGCATATTCAACAGAGTCATTAACACGGTCAATCAAAGCGTATTCAATCGTGATTCGTTCGCCCGTTCGTTCTCTGTAATGTTTCAAGGCATTAACAACTTTTTGCAACGGGTATTTATTATTGACAGGCATTAACTTTGAGCGTAATTCGTCGTTCGTAGCGTGAAGTGATAACGAGAGCCTCAATGGTATCTCGAAGTCGGCCAAGTCCTCTATGCCCGGAACTATTCCAGACGTTGAAATAGTTATGTGGCGCGCTCCTAAATTCCTCATGTGCTTGTCGTTAAGTGAACGTATAGCCGCGAAAACGTTGTCTTCATTTAGAAGAGGCTCTCCCATTCCCATAAAGACTATGTTATTTATGTCAGCCCCGTTCATTTTTTCCATGAGCAAAAATTGTCCAAGTATCTCCCCGCGTGTTAAATTCCTGTGAAAACCGTTAGCCCCAGTCTCGCAGAAAGTACACGCTAAAGGACAGCCCGCTTGACTCGATATACAAGCAGTCTTATGATCCCCATGGTTGAGCAATACAGATTCGATTCTATTACCGTCGTGTAACTGCCACAAAAATTTTCGCGTTCCGTCACGTGAAGATTGCTGCTTAATCATAATTGGCAAGGTCATCAAAATATTCTCGCTAAGTTTATTACGTAAATCTTTTGATAAATTGCTCATGTCGTGATAGTTAAAAACTTTCTTAGCGTATATCCAT
This sequence comes from uncultured Synergistales bacterium, assembly GCA_905234205.1. Taxonomy (GTDB): domain Bacteria; phylum Synergistota; class Synergistia; order Synergistales; family Aminobacteriaceae; genus JAFUXM01. Next base: position 8,848 of record CAJOGG010000042.1, read on the forward strand.
TGACAAACTTGGCCAGCTCGAAATTTCGCATCACCCCAGTTAGTAAACAATAATTGCCAATCGCCTAAAGATAGTTCTAATGCGTCGTAAGTCATAAGTTTTAACCTCCTCAATTTTTCCTTACAAATAGGCTAGTGTCATATATAATAGCAAACGTTCATAATATGATCTTGCAAAGGAGTGTAGTAAATGCGCAAACTTTTTGTTGCAATGCTTATATTGGCAACCACGTTGACTACCGCATTTGCCGAAGACGCTTTTGATAACCAAGTAAAGATTGGTCGTGACAGATCTGGAATGACTTGGTGGCTTGTCGATTACGGAATGAAAGGCTCAACGCCTTATGCAGTGGCCAGAAAATATTACACTGGAGAAGCTGGCAGAACAGAAACAATTGAAATATTAACCTCACGTTACTCTGTAAAACCGAAGAGAGCCAATGCACTTTATTTCACTGAATATCGTTACGAGTATACTTCGGATAATGAACGAGTTGCGGAAGTGTACAGGAAACATTATGATATGAACGGAAGGATGATTTATAGTCTTGAGTTTGATGGTAAATCTTCAGCTAGTGAAAAAACTTATGTAAACGTCGTGAAGAATACTATACAGTCAAAAGGCTTAGCCTATGCTACAGGAAAGTTAAAGAAGTAAGGAGAGAATCACTATGAAAACGAAATTATTTGTGTTGCTGAGCGTTTGTGTGATGTTGCTTGCCTGTGAAGGTATTGTGTATGCTGACTCTGGCGAAGGATATTTTGGTGATGACGAAGTTATAGACGCTAATCCCGATACGCCGTTCCTCCCTCCAATGCCAACAGAAGACGAGCTTGAAGAGGAATATGAAAATGAAGACAGCGAGGTCGCTACGGAAAAAAACACGAAGGCAAGTATATGGAAGAAGCCTCCAGAGAAATATTCTGAAGACACAGCCAAAGTTATAAACAGCTATGGACTTTCAAAGAAGAGAGCCAAGAACCTCATTAATAACCACAAAGACGCGGCTGCCGGTATGGGTAACAAAGAGAAAGTTAAGCGATACCAAAATATATTAAGACAATTCCCAATGGATTATCTTGCTGCATACAGAGCCGCTGAAGCAACTTTTGCAATGGGACGCAACAGTCAAGCACTAAGATGGGTAAATCAATCACTTGCAATTTATCCTGATTATATGCCGGCACGAAGACTCAAGAAACAAATTGAGGGCGCACTGAAATAGTAACGCAATCAAAATAATCAATGGCAGTCTCTGATTATTCGGGGACTGCTATTTTTGTATCTGTTATAATCGTCTAATCTTTCACGGTAAATTTATAATTCATAGGAGGAATGTTGAATCTTGGGAAAAGTCGCAAAAAATTTAGGGCTTTATCTCGTGTTGGTGTTAGCCGTCGTCACGATGGTGAATACGTTTTTGACGCCTGAAGAAGTCCAGAAACAATATGACGAAATAAGTTACAGCCAATTTCTGAAAGAGCTTGACGCAGGAAATATACGCATACTTCAGA
>CAJOGG010000043.1 GCA_905234205.1 uncultured Synergistales bacterium
TTAGAGAATTTCAGACGCATTCAAAGATAAAAGACATAAAATTTGATTTCATCACCGATTTTACTCCAAGGCTTATACAGATGTTGAAGGAAGGGTATTTTGATTTTGTGTTGTGTTCGAGGTCGAGTGATGGGGAGTTGGGGCAGGAGTTGGTGTTTTCGGAGCGGTTGGTGTTGTTGTGTCCGGTTGGGGCGTATGTGCCGGGGAGTTGGGGGGAGATTCTTGGGCAGACGTTGATAGATTTTCAGGAGATTTCGTCGTTTCATGATGAGTTGCATTTGTTGTTGGATCGTCATGGATTGCGGCCGGTGTTTGTGCATAAAGCGCCTGATGAGGAGAGTGTTGCAAGTTTGGTTGCGCATGGATTTGGGTATGCTATTTGTCCGTTGGTGGATATTCTTAAAAAAATGAATGTGCAGATAGTGCCGTTGCCGGAGCCTAATGAGGATTTTGTGCGAAGAATTTATCTCACGCAGTTGATTCGTCGGCCACCGATTGGGAATGCTCAAAAGTTTTTCGAGTATCTGAGGCAAAATTCACGTATAATAATGCCACCCAAAACTTTAATAAATGGAGTTGATAATTTATGATACTAGGTACACTCCGTAACGCTTCGTATTATTCTGGCTTTGGAGAGAGAGTTACGCGCGCTATTCAGTATTTTATTGATCATGACCCGCAAAAGCTCCCGCTTGGAAAAAATTCGATTGATGGCAATGATATTTACTATGAAGTTAGCGAAGTTGAGACGGCCAAGAAGGACGAGAAATTATTTGAGGCACACAAGAACTTCATAGACATTCAAATGACTTTGAGCGGCGAAGAATGGTACGGGCACAATTTTGTTGAGAACTTGAAGGAAGAAATTCCCTACAATCCCGATAAAGACGCTGGCTTTTACTCTGGGGACGGCGAATATTTCCAGATACCTAAAGGCTGTTTCGTGCTGTTCATGCCGGAAGACGCTCATAATCCTTGTGTCTATTTTGAGAATGCGGGACGCGTGAGAAAGATTGTCGTAAAAATTAGGGTATAGACTAGAAATTAATAAGGGCTGTCATCAAACTATGGCAGCTCTTACTGTTTAGATTGAATCAGAATTTGCTAAGCTGCATTTTCTGACGTAGATACGCCATCATACGTTCCTGTATGTAGCTTGGTACTTTCTGCATATTTCCTTTGTCGCCAAACTCTTTAGCATATTCGCGGAAACTGTCATAATATAACCTGAAATATTCTGTTCCAACGTTGAACTTGTTTATACCGCGACGAAATGCTTCTTCTAGTTGGTCATGAGGAATTCCACTGCCGCCATGAAGAACTAACGGTGTGTCTGTAGCCGCATTAATTGCATCTAAACGACTTAGATCAAGTTTTGGGGTGGTAAGATAGACGCCATGAGCACTGCCTATAGCAACAGCAACGGAATCAACGCCAGTTTGTTCGCAAAAAGCTGCTGCAACTTCAGGCTTGGTGTACATGTCCTTATCGTCTTGATCCTGATTAGCCGCAAATCCAACGTGCCCTAATTCCGCCTCAACATCAGCCCCAAGAGCATGTGCAGCATCTACAACGCGCTTGGTCAACTTGATATTTTCCTCAACAGGTAACATTGAGCCATCATACATGACTGAAGTAAATCCCGCCTGAATAGCACGAAGAATATAATCGAAATCACTGCAGTGATCAAGATGAAGACCGATTGGAACTTTTACTTTGCTTGCAAGTTCATGTACAGTCGTAGCGAAAGCTTTTAATCCGCAGCAGTTGCTCTCGTAATTATCAGGTGGATAGAGCATCACAATCGCGGGTTTATTCAGCTCCTCTGCCACAGCAACAACAGAATAAGCCATTGTGTAATCGTTACAATTAAAGCCAATCGCGGACGTATTCGCCGCATCAGCCATTTTGAGAATCGTACTTACTTTTTCGAGTGCCATAAATACACTTTCCTCCTTTATGATTCTATCGTTTAAGGATTATAATCCCTGTGATAAGCTCTTTGCTAGACCACCTAGCAGAATTGATACCGAAATTGCTCCTGGATCCGGCCAGCCTAAAACTTGTTCACGAAAATTCTTTGAGCGCCCAAGACGAGACACCATGTTCTTTGTAGCCTCAACGCCGCTTAATGCTCCTGTTTCTGCAGCTTTGAGTATTTCTCCAATGTCGTCAGTTGATTTCAGGGCCAATTCCATTGCCGATTGAGCAGGTAATAATGCGTCAACCATTGTTTTATCTCCGGGTTTCGCTCGGCCGCGACTCTTCACGCCTTGAATACCCTTTGTTAAGAATGCAACTATATCAGCACCGTTAAGAGCTTCTTTACCTTTTATGACATCAAGCCCGCTTATAAAAAGTGTTCCGAAAAGCACGCCGGAAGAGCCTCCCATGCACTTGACTAAGCACAAGCCGCTAGCATGAAATAATTCATATGGTGTTGGAAAAACTGTCGCCGCTAATTGTTCTCGTAATACGCTAAATCCGGTTTTCATTCCGATTCCGTGATCGCCGTCACCGATAACGCTGTCAATCCGTGTAAGTTCTGGTTCAGCCGCAATAATTGCTTCTGCAGCGTCTATCATTGCCTTCTTCAAAGCCAGAGCATTTGCAAATCTCATGATTTCATTACCCCTTAAATAATAAAGCCGTCGCCATTAATAGTTCCTTCCAAGTACGGCCGCAACTCTTCATCAACACACAGCAACGTAACAGTGAATCCGTAGCCATCGAGAATGTGAATATACGCGCCCACGTTCATTCGTAATATCGGGTACTTTGCTTCAAGTGATTCATACAGATAATTTCCCATGACGTAAGCTTCATCATAGCCGGCCAAGCGCAGAGGGTTTACCATTAGGAGAACTTGTTCATCAGGTTTTGGGGATAAGTCTTCGGTAAGCAACTTGATTGTCTCTTCAGCCGCCTCACGCATTCCCATTGTGCCTGTTTCAAATCCCGGTTCATCGGAGAAACCACGCCCGAATGTTACGAGATTATTTTCTGTGTTCACACTCACACAAAGAGTAGCCATGCGCGAATTAGCTTTCTTCAATAACGTAGCCATTTCATCAAGCGAAAGTCCTTTATATGAGGCAGCCGCCGCAATACGAGTCATCAAAGCAGAACCAGAACGCCCGCCCCTGTTCTCACGAGCTTCACCACGCGCCATTCCCATATCATCATGTACAGGAATTTGAATCGCTCTATGACCTTCAAGCCGCAGGAGTTCTTCAGCCATATCATTATTGAGATAATCCCCCATGAAATTATTGTAAAGGAGAAGTACGCCCCGTCCAGTGTCCAGGGCTTTCGCTACTTCATAAATTGCATAGGCATTAGGGGCTGTAAACGGTGCGCCCACGACGACAGCATCAGCTAAATCCGGTCCAACAAATCCAGGAGACCAAGGCCCGTCAGAGCCTCCACTGCTTATTATCACTGCAACTCGATCCACAACATCTTGCGAAGAAACTAGAGTCGCACTTGCTATTTGACTATCAAATAAACGCCAGCGTCCCGGATGAGCTTGCAACATACCCGTAAACCATTTGCGAGCGTAATACTCTCGTCCTTCACTAAACCAATGCATTCACGTTCCCCTTAATTCTTAGTCTTCTTCTGTGCCATATCCAGAATGACAGCAAATAAAATAATCGCGCCTATAACGACTTTCTGCCAATAAGAATTTACGTGCATTAAGTTCATTCCGTTGTTAATTACAGCGATAACGGCCACACCGAACATTGCACGACCAACAGAACCGCTTCCGCCAGTAAGACTCGTACCGCCCAAAACAGTCGCTGCGATCGCATACATTTCGTAACCCTCACAAGCTGCAGGTTGACCCGAAGCAAGTTTTGAAGCATTTAACACGCCAGCCAGAGCCGCCGCAACACTGCAAAGTACATGTCCCCAGAAAATTACGTTCTTGGTATTAATTCCAGCTAAGTGAGCAACTTGACGATTACTTCCTGTCGCATAAACATGACGGCCAAATATGGTCTTGCTAAGTAATATATGCATGATAACAACCATGATGATAACAAAGATCGTTATATTTGGTATCCAACCTGTAGGTTTGCCTTCAGTAACGAGCCAACGTCCAGCACCGATAAAACTGTAAGCCTTAGGCACTCCAGAAACTGCTGTACCGCCCGAAAAGATAAAGCAAAGCCCCCTAGCTGCTGTCAACATTGCCAACGTCGCGATCATGGCCACAACGTTAAAGCGACTAATCATAAGACCGTTAAAGCTTCCACAAAGCACACCTACTAGAATTGCTGGGATAATCAAAACAGGAATCGAGGCCCAGTTGCTCATCTGTGGAAACATAAGCGACAATTTTGTGCTGATAACTCCGGCCAAGGCTGCTACTGAACGAACTGAAATATCAATGCCTCCCAATATAATCACGTACGTAAGCCCCGCGGATAACATAGCATTGATAGCCATTTGCGTCGTAAGGTTCACTATGTTGGCCATGTTGAAAAATTTACCTGAAGTTCCAACTCCAAAACCGATAATCAACGCGATCAGAATCACGACGACCATATTTTTCATCAGAAAGTTCTTCATTGTAGCGTTCTTGTTATTTATTAAATTCTCTGACATTTTATTCACCTCGTTTAGTGACCGTGCTGGCCAGCTGCATAATTTTTGTCTCGGTTGCCTCTTCACGGCTTAGCTCTCCAGTAACATGCCCTTCACACATTACTATGATTCTATCGCTGACACCTAAAACCTCTGGCAACTCTGAGGACACCATGATAATCGTACCGCCCTGATCCACAAAATTATTCATGAGAGCGTAAAACTCGGATTTTGCATTAACGTCAATTCCGCGCGTCGGTTCATCAAGAATCAGTATTTGAGATTCAGCGATCAACCATTTAGCCAAAACTACTTTCTGCTGATTTCCACCGGATAAATTTGCGATAATAGTTTCAACGCTTGGTGTCTTTACTCGTAGTTTATCCTTGTATTCATTGCTGACCTCATCAATCCATTTATCATCAGCAAAGCCTAATTTCTTCATGTGATAGATCAGGCTAGGCAGGACAGAATTATCCTTGACCATTGCTCTTAACATAAGCCCTGTTGTGCGCCTATCTTCTGTTACCATACCGATTTTTTTCGCAATAGCATCTTTGGGACTAGAGAAATGAACAGCCTGACCAGAAACGAACACTTGGCCACTATCTGGTATCCTAGCTCCAAAAATTGTTTCCATTGTTTCAGTACGTCCAGCGCCGACTAGACCAGAGATTCCCAAAATCTCCCCACGATAAGCAGTAAAGGATACGTTTTCAAACTCGCCTTTACGGGTAAGCCCTTCCACTCTAAGCATTTCTTCACCGCGCGTATGTTCAGTGTGAATAAAATAATCTTGGATTTCTCGGCCAACCATACTTGCAACTAAATCATGCTCGCTGATCTCACTGATCTTGTCAGTACGCACAAAACAGCCGTCACGTAAAACCGTTGCACGATCACAAATTTCGAAAATTTCCTTGAGTCTGTGGCTGATATAAACAATTGCTACATTTTTGCTTCGAAGTACACGGATTTGCTCAAATAGTGCGTTGATTTCATGGTCAGATAATGATGAAGTCGGCTCGTCCATGATAACAACTTTTGCATTCTTATTTATGACTCGTGCAATTTCCACCATTTGTTGTTGAGCGGCTGTCAAGTCTCTTGCAAGATCATTAGCATGGATAATTTCGTCCATCTTCATGTACTTAAGCAGCTCATTTGTGCGTTCAATCATGCTGCGGTTATCAAGAAATATGCCGTTGACTTTCTCTTCACCGAGGAAAATATTTTCAGCTACCGTTAAATCTTTTGCAATGCTTAATTCCTGATGTATGACTGATATTCCGTGATCTAAAGCGTCACGTGGGCCTTTGAACTCGAGCTTTTCACCATTAAAAAGCACTTCTCCCTCTGAAGGAGTATATACGCCGGAAAGAATTTTAATCAACGTGGATTTCCCTGCACCATTTTCACCCATAAGAGCGTGAACTTCACCGGGATAAAAGTCGATTGATATGTCTGTCAGTGCTTTTACACCTGGAAAGACTTTTGAAATATGTACTGCCTGCAAACAAGGTTGCACATGTGTCACCCCTTTTCACTTCTTAAAAAATGCCCCGTACCTATATTCGGCGCGGGACAAAATTACACTCAACGAATCACTAGTTCATTCTCTGCCGTATGTTACTGGGCAACTGCGTTGGAAGCGTCTACAAGATAAGGAGCAATGAGGATTACTGGCTTCTCAACGGAACCTGTTGTTAAGTACTTCACCATTTCTTCAGCGATAGTGTATCCAATTTTGTAAGGATTTTGTGCAACGTCTGCAAACCAGATTTTACCGTCAACTGGATCAAGAATTGCCTGATGCGCTTCAGGGTTGGCGTCGAAGCCGATCATTTTAGTTGTCGCACCAGCAGCTTTAATAGCAGCAAGAGCACCAATGCACGCAGGATCGCCAACTGTGAATACCACGGCCATATCTGGATAGCTAATCAACGCGTCACTCATTAAGTTCTGTGCAATGTCAGCTTGTCCCTGATAGTTGCCAATGTTCACGATATTAAGCTTATAAGCGTCTTTGTTGTCCTGCATAACTTTCATCCAGCCGTTCTCACGGTCAATGCAGCTCTGTGGCTCAGGATAACCGATAATTCCGACAGTTGCACCCTCCTTGAGGCCAAGCGCATTCAACTGTGCAATCGTAGCTTCTCCGCCAACAACTCCGCCCTGATAGTTATCAGTTCCGACAAAACATTTGATAACGTTTGTTAAATCTGAAGTGCAGTCAAATGTGAACATGGGAACACCTTCTGCATTAGCCGCTTCAATGGCATTAGTACAAGCCGCAGGTTCATTGCAGGCCAAAGAAATAGCGTCCATACCATCAACTACAAGGCTTTCAATACGCTCTGTGGCAAGCGCGCCAGAAAGTTCACTCTCAAGCACAACTGCATTAAAGCCCATATCCTTAGCCGCAGCTTCGATACCCTTTTCAATTTGGAGATAGAACGCATGCTCACGACTACCTAGGATAAAGCCTAGTTTGAGGTCCTTGACGTCCTTACCAGCAGCAAAGCAAACACAAGCTGTACTCAAAACTGCAAGCACAAGAAGAAACACGACAAATCTTTTCATAAAGATAGTCCTCTCTTTCATTATAAAATTCATTTCGGTAGCTCGAAAGATAGCATGATTAATTCTCTTTGTCAATAATCTTATATATTCACAGAAGTTTAACCGACGGTTTAATGATAAAATTTCAAAAAGTTTTTCTAGGAGGTTAAGAATTTATGACAGGCAGATACATATTCCGACGCGTACTAGCCAGTCTCCTCACATTATTCATAATTATCACCATAACTTTTTTCATGATGCGAGCAATTCCCGGCGGTCCCTTCACTGATGAAAAAGCTATTCCTCAATTCGTGCTTGAGAAAATTATGCAACGCTATCACCTCAATGACCCCCTTTATGTTCAATACGGAAGATATTTGCTGAACGTTTTGTGCCTTGATTTAGGTCCTTCGTATCGTTATGAGGGAATGAGCGTCAACGAGTTAATAGCAAATAGTTTTCCAGTTTCGTTTGAAGTTGGGGCAATAGCTTTGAGTCTCGCATTACTAATCGGGATACCAGCCGGAATAATTTCAGCTCTAAGACGTGGAAAATGGCAGGACAGACTCACAATGATTTTATCTGTTTTGGGTGTAACCGTGCCTAATTTTGTCATAGCAGCGGCTCTTGTTTATGTATTCTCGTGGCAGCTTGGCTGGGTAACGGTTGGATTTTGGGAGGGAATCTCTACAGCGATTTTACCCGCGATAACTTTAGCAGGGTACCCGGCGGCTTTTATCTCAAGGCTTGTGCGGTCAAGCATGCTTGAAATTTTGGGACAGGATTACATACGTACAGCATACTCAAAAGGTTTGAGCGAACGTGTTGTGATTTATATACATGCCTTGAAAAACGCTATTATTCCCTTGATGACTTACCTTGGCCCATTGACTGCGGGAATTTTGACGGGAAGTTTTGTTATTGAACAAATATACGGAGTGCCAGGGCTTGGAACATTTTTTGTCACGAGCATCACTAACAGAGACTATACAACTATAATGGGTGTAACAATTTTTTACAGTGCGATATTAGTCTCCTTCAATTTACTTGCCGACGTGTTGCTTGTATTTATAGATCCGCGAATAAAATTGAAATGACAGGAGAAATTAACATGTACAACGCTTTAATGTTTGAGCCTATTAATCCTAACGATAGGAAAGATGCAGAAATTTCAGCTTCCTCAAAAAATTATTGGCAAGATGTTTACTCAAGATTGAAGAAAGATCCGTTGGCCGTTCTTGGATTTATTGTGATAGTGTTAGTGCTATTCATGGCGGTTTTCGGGCCTATGCTTTCAAAATATGAATACGATGAACAGGATTATATGGTCTCAAATGAATTTCCAAGCCTTGAACATTTATTTGGGACAGATTTATTCGGGCGTGATATTTTCGTGAGGGTCTTATACGGTGCGAGAATTTCTCTTGCTGTAGGATTTATTGCAAGTATCATAAGCTTATCTATAGGCGTGATTTACGGCGGCATTTCCGGATTTTACGGCGGCAATACTGATAACATAATGATGAGAATCGTTGACGTGATTTACAGCGTACCCGCAATGATCTATGTAATTTTGTTAATGGTAGTTGTCGGACCAGGATTGACGAGTATTTTCATCACGCTTGGAATTTCATATTGGGCACCTATGGCGCGAATAGTCAGAGCTGAAGTAATGCGATTGAAGAACGAAGAATTTGTATTGGCTGCGAAAGTTCTTGGAGCTTCATCGAGAAGAATTTTACTGCGACACCTTATACCTAATGCAATGGGGCCGATACTTGTAACGCTAACTTTTTCGATACCAGGCGCGATTTTCACTGAGGCTTTTTTGAGTTTTGTTGGTCTTGGAGTTAATGCACCTATGGCAAGCTGGGGAGTGCTTTGTAATGATGCTATAGGTACCCTCATCAATTACTTTTCCCGGCTGCTGCGATTTCAATAACGATACTTGCGTTTAATTTTTTGGGCGACGGATTGCGAGACGCTCTTGACCCTAGGTTAAGGAAGTGAGAATTTATTATGAGCGAAAATATTTTAAGTGTCAGAGATTTACACATGTCCTTCTACACTTCAGCCGGAGAAGTGAAAGCCGTGAATGGAGTCTCATTTGACGTAAAACGCGGTGAAGTTTTGGGTATTGTAGGCGAGTCAGGGAGCGGGAAAAGTGCAACTATGCTATCAATCATGGGACTTCAGGGTTCAAATGGTAAAATCAAATCCGGCTCAATATTCTTCAACGATAAAGATATTCACACGTTCAACATGAATGAAATTCGCGGAAAAAGTATCTCTATGATATTTCAAGATCCTATGACTAGTCTTAATCCTGTTTTGACTGTCGGCTATCAACTTGAAGAGAGTCTTAAGCGTCATAAATGGCATGGAGATATTAGGGCACGAGCTCTGGAAATGCTTGAACGTGTTGGAATAGTTCCTGCAGCTGAACGAATCAAGCAATACCCCCACGAATTTAGCGGTGGTCAACGTCAAAGAATCATGATAGCTATGTCAATGATATGCAAGCCGGATTTATTGATAGCTGACGAACCCACAACGGCTCTTGATGTTACAGTACAGGCTCAAATTTTGAAGCTCATGAAGGATTTGAAGAACGAGTACAAAATGTCAATAATCTTGATCACACACGATTTAGGCGTAATAGCCGGCCAAGCTGACAGAGTTTTAATTATGTACGGCGGTAAAATAATGGAACAGGGAACGAGACGCGAAATTTTTTACAACACTGCTCACCCGTATACTAAAGGCTTGTTGCGTTCAGTACCTGATCCCGAATCCCCTAAGAAACGATTAATTTCAATTGAAGGTCAACCGCCAAATTTATTGAACCCTCCAAAAGGCTGTCCCTACGTTAAAAGATGTCCGCAGGCTATGAAAATTTGTCTCGATCATAACCCTAAAGCATATGCAATTTCTGAAAGTCATGTTTATTCCTGCTGGCTGTCTGAAAGGAGTGAAAACTAGTTATGCTTTTGGAAGTTAAAAATCTCAAGAAATATTTTGATACTCCGGCCGGGAAAATTCATTCAGTTGATGATGTAAGTTTCATGATAGCAAAGGGGGAGACTCTCGGACTTGTAGGCGAATCTGGCTGCGGGAAAACTACAACAGGGAGAACAATTATAAAACTCTATGAGCCTGACTACGGCAAAATAATCTTTGATGGACAAGATATTACCAACTTGACAGCAAAAGAAATGCTCCCTTACAGAAAAAGAATCCAGATGATATTTCAAGATCCTTACGCCTCGTTGAATCCACGCATGACAGTCGGAGATATTGTCCGCGAACCTATGATCATTCACAAATTTCCGAAAGACGAACACGCAGACAGAGTGAATAAATTATTGCGACTTGTTGGACTTAGCAGTGAACAGGCGAGCCGTTATCCTCATGAGTTCAGCGGCGGTCAGCGTCAGAGAATCGGTATAGCACGAGCTTTGGCAGTTGAACCGGAGTTAATAATCTGTGACGAACCTATTTCAGCTCTTGACGTATCAATACAGGCTCAAATAGTAAACATGCTCGAAGACTTACAGCAAGAATTAGGCTTGACGTATTTATTTATTGCGCACGATCTTTCTATGGTCAGACACATAAGCACGCGTGTAGCAGTAATGTACCTTGGAAAAATTGTAGAGCTTGCTGAAACTGATGAGTTATATTCGCGGCCTTTGCACCCGTATACGGTCTCGTTATTATCGTCAATTCCTGTTCCTGATCCCGATGAAGCCGGCAAGAAAAATCCCGTTGCCCTTGAAGGAGAAATTCCGAGCGCGTTAAATCCTCCCTCAGGCTGCAATTTTCATACACGCTGTCCAAAAGTTCGTCCGGAATGTAAAACGCTTGATACAATTTTGCAGGATGAAGGCAACAATCATTTATGCTCATGTCCATTTGTTTAGAGAGGAGAAAAATTTTTATGAGGAAAATATTTTCAGCGTTAATTCTTGTTTTGATTATTTCATTTAGTGCGGCAGCAGATACAAGAGAAATTGTGTATAACATTGGTGCAGACTCAAGGACTATTGACCCAGCATTAAACTACGCCAATGACGGAGCTATAGTAATCATGAACACTTTTGACGGCCTAGTACGTGTTGGACGTGATGACAAAGCTGAACCTGCCTGTGCTTCACATTGGGAAATCTCTGACGATGAAATGACTTGGACTTTTCATTTGCGCGATAATTTAAGGTGGTCTGACGGCAAAAAATTGACTGCTCAACACTTTAAGGACGCTTTCATGAGACTTATTAATCCTGAAACGGGTGCACTATATGCTAATTATGGATTTTTCATCAAGAACGCCGAGAAGTTCTATAACGGTGAGGTCAAACCGGATGAAGTCGGAATAGACGTTCCAGATGAACAAACTTTGATAATTCACCTTGAGTATAAGAATCCTTTAATGCTTGATTACATGGCGTTTCAAACTTTTGTACCTGTGAGAATGGATATTATAAACAAGTATCAGAACGCTTGGGCCGCTAAGCCGGAGACGTATATATCAAACGGGGCGTTTATGCTTGAAAGCTGGCAACATGGCGAAGGCGGTGAATTAACTTTAGTCAAGAATCCGAATTACTGGGACGCTGATAACGTGAAAGTTGATAGATTACGATTCGTTTTCATCAACAACTCTAACACTTCTTTAGCTGCATTCAGGGCAGGAAAACTCGATTTAACGTCTGCTGTTCCGTTACAAATGCTTCCATTGCTGATTAAGCGCGGTGAAATTATTCCAAAGCCGGCACTTGGCGTTGCGTATTGCGACTTCAACGTGAATAGAAAGCCTTTCGATGATGTCAGAGTCCGTAAAGCATTTGCGCTTGCAATCGACAGACGAATAATCACGGATCGTATTTTGATGTCAGGACAAAGACCAGCGACAGGTTTTATTTGTGATCTTGTACCGGGCACGACTCCCGAAAAAGATTTCAGGACAGAAGGCGGTGAACTTCTCCCTGAACATGCGAATTTCGAGGAGGCACAAAGACTTT
>CAJOGG010000044.1 GCA_905234205.1 uncultured Synergistales bacterium
AGCTATTCCTTCATATCTTGAAAGGCTTGATTATATGCTTCCTCCACAGACTACAGGACTTCGCAAAAAAGTATCTGACTACTACAAGGAGAATTTCTATGTTACTCCTAGCGGGATATTATCGTCTATGCAGTTTGAGTATATAGTGAAGCTAATGGGAGCTGACCATATATTGTGGGCGGTTGATTATCCGTATATCAGGGAGGGAGATTTTTACGGCTTCCTAAAGAATGCGGAGTTTCTGACCCAAGAGCAGAAAGAGCTTATTGCTCACAAGAACGCTGAAAGAATTTTGCACATCAATGGAGAATTTTAGCCATAAAGAAATTACTAGTTATCGCGCTGGTGCTGCCGAACATCATTACACTGTGAAATCAGGAGTTGCCTTCAGTAACACATGTGGGCTATATATTGCTAATGTGATTGAGAAGGACAGCTATGCTGAGAATGTCGATTTAATTTCCGGAGCTACTATCGGAATTAATGATTTGACGCTTGCGGTTATTGACGCCCTGAAGAAATAATGACAATGGACTTCAGTAGACTTCACAGAAATATTCTATTGTCGCTAATTATTTTGCTGTGTGCATGTAGCGCTGATGCTCGGCAAGACAATTTTTCACCAGAGAGATTCTATAAGACTGAGACATGTACAATCAGGAGGATGATAATCACGAAAAAATTAACAACATTACTCACATTCCTGTCTAGTGAGGTTTGTACATCACTAACATCATTAAAAACGACGACAAAATCACAAACATCAAAGTCATATATGGAGGACAGTGAAATCACCAAGACACTTATCCTACAACAGACAGCACGAAAAAAGTTATAAATCAAGCTGACGAGCTTTAGCAACAGTAAAATAGGAAGCCTTACGCAATTCAATTCTTCCCGCATTAACATAATCAATAATGATTTTAACAAGCAAATGCTATAACATGCTATCATTATCCACAAATAGAAAGGAGTTCGGAGTACATATATGTCAGACATGATAATTAACACAGAACGTTTTGGTGAAGTCACTTACACTAGCGAGGACGTAATCTTTTTCCCACGAGGCATACCAGCTTTTGAAGATAAACATAACTGGATTCTAGCAGGCACTGACGATAACGCAATTAAGTGGCTACAAAGTCTTGATGATGGTGATTTAGCTTTGCCCGTCACTTCTCCCGATGCCATTCAACCAGATTATAACGCACGTATACCGGAGGACGATTTAACTTTAGTTGGCTCTGTCAATCCAGCAGACTTGGCCTTGTTAATCGTAGTAAGCATTCCCGAGGCAGCTCCTTGGAACATGACGGCAAATTTACGCGCGCCAATCTTGATTAATCTCAAGTCCCATAAAGCTGTTCAGGTTATCGCGCTTAATGAAGAGTATCCAGTTAGGCACATAGTTTTCTCTGAAGACGTTCGCGAGAAATTAAGACAGGAGGCTATGAGCAGATGTTAGTACTAAGCAGACGAGTAAATGAGAGCATTCAAATAGGTACTGATATTGAGATCATGGTTATAGACGTTCGGGGAGACGTTGTAAGACTCGGAATAAACGCACCGCAATCGACTCAAATATGGCGCAAAGAACTCTGGGACATAATCGTTAAAGAGAACAAGACCGCAGCAGAAAGCCCACGCTCGAAAGAGAGCAAAGCAACCCCGCAGCTTCCGTTGTCAACTTTCTCGAAACTATCAAAAATTCCAACCGTACACATTAATAACAAGAACGATGAACAAAAATAAACGAGTAGCAATCATATTAGGCAGTGATAGCGATTTACACATTGCTGATAAAAGCGTTGAAGTGTTACGAAAACTTGGTCTTGAGTTTGAGCTAAGTATAATTTCCGCGCATAGAACTCCAGAAGCTGCACGAGACTTCGCAATTAATGCCCGCGCTAAAAATTTTGGTGTCATCATTGCTATAGCTGGTAAGGCTGCGGCTTTGTCGGGAGTGTTAGCTTCTCACACTAGGCTTCCTGTTATCGGTGTACCCGTGAAATCTGACGACCTTGGCGGACTTGATGCTCTGTTATCCACTGTACAAATGCCCTCGGGGATTCCTGTAGCTTGTGTAGCGATTGATGGCGGCGCTAATGCGGCTTGGTTAGCAGCGAGAATCTTGGCGGTTAATGATGAAGAATTAGCGAATAAACTTGAGAGTGAAGCGTTAAAGATGGCTGAGAAAGTTGAGCAAAAGAATCATGACATCAAACAAAAATACAACAAGTAAGAGCTACAGAGAAAGTGGTGTCGACGTTCAAGCAGGTTATGACGCAGTGGCACTCATGAAAAAACACGTAGCGCGCACGAAAATTCCCGGGGTAGTCTCTGATTTAGGAGGCTTCGGAGGAATGTTTGAGCTTGACGACGGAAAAATCTTGGTCAGTGGCACAGATGGAGTCGGTACGAAACTCAAAATCGCCTTCGCAATGGATAAGCACGACACCATAGGGATCGACTGTGTAGCAATGTGCGTTAATGACGTGTTATGCTGCGGGGCCAAGCCGTTATTCTTTCTTGATTATATTGCTGTTGGGAAAAACTACCCTGAAAAAATTGCTGCTATTGTTTCTGGAATTGCTGAAGGTTGTGTACAAAGCGGCTGTGCTTTGATTGGCGGGGAGACTGCGGAAATGCCGGGCTTCTATCCTGACAACGAGTACGACGTGGCGGGCTTTAGCGTTGGAATAGTTGACCGCGATAAAATTCTTGATTCCAAAAACGTTAAGGCTGGTGATGTGATAATTGCGTTGCCAAGTTCCGGAATACATTCAAATGGCTTATCATTGGTCAGAAAAATTTTTGCGTCCCATGATCTACATAAACACGTTGATGAATTAGGCAAGAGCTTGGGCGAAGAGTTATTGACCCCCACAAGAATTTACGTGCGTGAAGTTTTGCCGGTAATCAACAAAATAAAATCCATAGCTCATATAACAGGTGGAGGCTTTTACGAAAATATCCCGCGAGCAATTCCCGAAGGCTTAAGAGCAAAAATCGAACTTGCGAAAATTAATACCCCTGCGATCTTTGATTTATTAATGCGTACTGGAAATATTGAGCGCGACGAAATGTTTCACGTGTTTAATATGGGCGTTGGCATGGTGTTAATAGTAAATCCTGATAACGTTGATGAAATTTTAAGAGCTGTGAAAGATTCTTACGTTATCGGTGAAATTGTCAATAATGAAGGAGGCATTTTATTAGCATGATAGATATAGCTGTATTTGTATCAGGAAACGGATCGAACTTACAGGCATTAATAGACGCTCAAAACTATGGAAGCCTCAAACATGCTCGAATCGTACACGTAATCTCAAGCAATAAAAACGCTTATGCCCTTGAACGAGCAGACATGGCTAATATACGTGCTGACGTTGTAGACTACAAAAAACTTGGTCAAGCTGCTGCAGAGGCAAAAATTCTGAAATTGCTAAAGACGTCTAATCCGAAACTGATAGTCTTGGCCGGGTTCATGAAGATTCTTAGCAAGGACTTTATCGAGAAATGTAACGCAAAAATTATCAACATACACCCGTCCTTAATCCCGAAATATTGCGGCAAAGGTTATTATGGCTTGAAAGTTCATGAAGCCGTCTTGGACAATCACGAAGAATATACGGGAGCAACTGTTCATTACGTGAATGAAATTCCTGACGGCGGACAAATAATAATGCAGAAGCAAATGAAAATTTGGGAACAAGATAACACTCCAGCAAAGTTACAAAAACGTGTGCTTGAACTCGTTGAACATAAGATACTGCCAAAAGCCGTTGAGTTAGTCTGTTCGCAAATCTGTGCAAACGCTTTTCCCAAGGCCGTAAACTATCCAGGACGCGGAATTATTACAGGCTGCACTCCTTCAGGGCGCAAAATGTTTGCGTATTTCATCATGGGCAGAAGCCAAACAAGCAAAGCACGAATCTTTGAACGTTCAGGCAATGAACTTGCAATTAAACTCACGAAGCAAGACCCTAAATTTGATAGCTCGTTAATCTTATACAGGCCAGTGAGAATTTTTGGCGAGAATGTAATCGTTACGAATGGCGACCAGACTGACACGATTTATGACTTTTTGAGCGAAGGCAAAACTTTTGAAGAAGCCTTGAGGACTCGAACATATGAACCTGACGCACCGCACTACACTCCTAGAATAAGCGCAATAATGACTCCTTCGGGTTACAAGCAAAGTATCTTGAAGATGGCCGGAAAATATTTCTACGAGTACGAATACAAACCCGGCGTGGGACATTTGATTCACACTTACGAACGTTTTTATCCAAGCAGGGACGAGTTACAAAGCTTTATAGGTGAGCCAAGAGAGTTTGCAGTTTCAGAAGACTTGGATTTATTCAGCGAGTCACTGTGGAAAGAACTCAACGAAAATTACAGAGTGGCATTGTACGTCAGATATTACGAGCAAGATTTTGTAAATTATCAGGATAGATTGTTCAACATAAACGAGGTGAATTAATATGCACGAATTCAAATTGAAATACGGTTGCAACCCCGATCAATCACAGGCGCGAATCTTCATGAGAGACTCTAGCAAAGATTTACCACTTGAGATTCTCAACGGTCGCCCGGGTTACATAAACTTTCTTGACGCTTTGAACTCCTGGCAATTGGTCAGAGATTTACGCAAGGCCTTGGATATCCCTGCTGCTACGTCGTTCAAACATGTGAGCCCGGCGGGAGCTGCTTTGGGGTTAGCATTGACTGATGATGAGCGCAAATTATTCTTCGTTGATGAAAAACTTGACGTGAATTCTTCTCCGTTAGCTTGTGCTTATGCTAGGGCACGAGGCACTGATAGGCTTTCATCGTTCGGGGACTGGATAGCGTTAAGCGATACTTGCGATGAGATTACGGCCTCATTGATAAAGCATGAAGTTAGCGATGGAGTCATAGCACCTGACTACACGCCGGAAGCTCTGGAGATTCTCAAGACCAAACGCAAGGGAAATTATGCGATCGTGAAAATAGATCCAGCCTATGAGCCACAAGCAAACGAGACCCGCGACGTGTTCGGAATAACTTTTGAGCAGTCACGAAACTTGGCCCCGGTCATAGAGAACGAAAAATTTGACTCCCCTGTAACTCTTAACAAGAACTTCCCGGAAAATGCACGACGAGATTTAATTCTAGCGTTGATAACGTTGAAATACACTCAATCAAATTCAGTTTGTTGCACTCGTAACGGACAAACCCTAGGAGTAGGAGCCGGTCAGCAATCGAGATTACATTGTGTGAAGTTGGCATGTGATAAAGCAGACTTGAGAATCTTACGCGAGCACCCAAAAATTTTGTCGCTCGAATTTGACTCAAAACTTGGCCGCCCTGAACGAGATAACGCGATAAACATAACCTTGACGGAGAATCAAATATTGACTCCTGAAGAACGTCGTGAATGGCTTGCGAGTTACAAAGGCGTATCGCTTGGGAGTGATGCTTTCTTCCCGTTCCCTGACAACATAGAGAGGGCAGCAAAAAGCGGCGTGAGTTATATTGCTCAACCTGGCGGATCTATACGTGATGACCTTGTGATAAAAGCTTGCGACGAGAAAAATATTGCAATGGTCATGACCGGGCACAGATTGTTCCATCATTAAGCGCTGATAAATATGCTTATGGGAAATTTATCATAACGAGGACTTGGCGAGGCTGAGTCCTTATTTGTGTAGAAGGAGGAAATTTACATGAACGATACTATTACGCTAGAGATTGAACGCAACCTGAAGAACGAACTTGAGCAAATATGCAAAGAGCTAGGGATAAATGTTTTGACGGCCTTCATGATTCTTGCCCGCAAATTCATCAACGAACAGCGAAATTATGACCCGTTTTATTCTCCAAGCAACATTAAGTACTTAGAGAAGATTACAGCAGAAATTGATTCAGGGAAGGCAAAACTTGAGGAACACGCTCTCTTGACTAACAAGCAACTCAAGACCATAGAGAAGGCAGAACAGGGAGACGCAGAAGCTCAAAGAGTCGTTGGAGTTTATTATGACTCTGGCAATGTACTAGAAAGAGATTACGATAAAGCCATTTACTGGTACACGAAGGCAGCGAAGCAAGGAAATTTCAAATCGCAGTATCGTTTAGGAATCATTTACAGCAAAATCAAGCCCGATATTCAGAAATCTTACATGTGGTTTGAAGTTGCTGTGGCTTGTGGGCTTCCTGTAGATTTTCCGTTGAGAGAATATATGGATAGCTTGACAGCACAATTAACTCCTTCACAAATTAGAGCAGCTAAGAATAATGCACAGCAAATAATTAACGCAATTAAGCAGAAAGCAGGTAAATAATCATGAACGTAATGTTAATAGGTGGCGGCGGACGTGAACACGTTATCGCTAAATATATTGCTCGTAATCACAAAGTTGAAAATTTATACGCTCTTCCAGGAAATGGTGGTATCGCAAAATATGCCTCGTGCGTGAAAATTTCCGCTGAAGATATTGACGAGATAGTAACGTTTGCTAGTGATAATAATATTGATTTCGCTATCGTAGCCCCTGATGATCCGTTGGCCTTGGGAGCAGTTGACAGACTCGAAGCTTGTGGCGTGAAATGTTTTGGGCCAAGTCAGAACGCAGCAATTATTGAGAGCAGCAAAATTTTTGCCCGTGAGTTAATGACAAAGTACAACATTCCCCAACCTAAATACAAGATTTTCACAAAGATCGACGAGGCTTTATCGTACGTGGCTACTTCAGATTGTCCGATCGTTATCAAAGCTGATGGCCTAGCCAAGGGTAAAGGCGTAACTGTCGCAGAGAATTTCAAGCAGGCTCGTGAGGCTATTATGTCTTGCATGAAGGATAAGACTTTCGGGAAAAGTGGCGAGAGGATTCTAATTGAGGAATGTTTACGCGGCCCGGAAGTTACTGTTTTAGCGTTCACTGACGGAAAAACTTTAATCCCCATGATTTCTTCAATGGATCACAAACGCGCTTACGATGGCAACAAAGGCCCTAACACTGGCGGAATGGGAGTCGTAGCACCAAACTTTTATTACAGTGATGAAATTGCAGACGAGTGTATGAACAAAATTTTTCTCCCAACTATGAACGCCATGAATGCTGAAGGACGAAAATTCAAAGGCTGCTTGTATTTCGGTTTAATGCTCACGAAGGACGGCCCCAAGGTCATTGAATATAATTGCAGGTTCGGAGATCCAGAGGCTGAAGCGGTGTTGCCATTGCTTGACGGAGATTTATTCGAGATTATGCTGGCTGTACGTGATGAAAAACTTGACTCTATTGACGTGAAATTCAAGAATGCTGCGTCTTGTTGCGTGGTATGTGCGTCAAACGGTTATCCGGGGCATTACTTAACTGGCTACGAGATAAATTTTGGCGATGCTGAAAAAATCCCGGGCGTTGAAATCTTCCATGCTGGCACGAAACTTGAGAACGGTAAATTCTACTCTGCTGGCGGGAGAGTCTTGGCCGTAAATGCTGTGGCTGATGATTTAGCGTCTGCTCGTGAAAAAGCTTATGAGGCCGTGAAGTTGATTAACTTTGATGGAATGCGTTACAGAACAGATATAGGAGCGAAATAACATGCACAGACTTTACACCGAACGCAAGAACGCAGAAAATTTTGAGGTGCTCTCACTCTTAAACGAGGTCAAAAATATTCCAGGCAACGAAAATATTTCACGCGTAAGAATCCTAAATCGCTATGACATTCAGGGACTTGATGACGAAATGTTGAGGCAATGTGAGTACGCTATATTCGCAGAACCCTACACGGATAACATAATAGCTTCTCTTCCTGATGATGCTGATGAAATTTTGGCGGTTGAGTATTTGCCCGGGCAATATGATCAAAGAGCCGACGCTGCTGAACAATGTGCGAGTTTGTTGCTTGGATTTAGGCCGGTTATCAAGACTGCGCGCGTGTATTTGTTCTATGGTGAGCTTAATAACTTTGAGGCCGTCAAGAAATTTTTGATTAACCCCGTTGAAGCTCGTGAAGCACAATTAACTGAATACGAATCTCTTGACTTGAATTACTCACAGCCCGAAGACGTGAAGGTTATTGACGATTTAATGAGCTTAAAGAATCTCGCGATGAGTCAGGAAGATTTAGAGTGTTGCAGAAAATATTTTGAGAGTGAGAATCGCAAGCCAACCGCTACGGAGATTAAAGTACTCGATACTTACTGGTCGGACCATTGCAGGCACACGACGTTTTCGACTCACATTGACGCAACAGAAATTAATTATGATGAAGTTTCACAAGCTTACGAGAAATATTTAGACGTACGCAAAGAATTAGGCTACCCAGACGACAAGCCCGTGACTCTAATGGATATTGCCACGATCGGAGCAAAGTATCTCAAAGCTAAAGGCAAACTCCCCGACCTCGTAGACTCCGAAGAGAATAACGCCTGCACAGTAAGAATTGATGTCAATGGCGAGTCATGGCTATTGTTGTTCAAGAATGAGACTCACAATCACCCCACCGAAATTGAACCTTTTGGAGGCGCAGCAACTTGTATAGGCGGAGCGATTCGTGATCCATTATCGGGACGCGCATA
>CAJOGG010000045.1 GCA_905234205.1 uncultured Synergistales bacterium
TATTATCATATATATCTGAAAAAGTAGTTCTTTACTATTAAAATGGTTATTAAGGAGTAATGTTTATGACTAAAGCAGAAGTAAGAAAATTATTGATAAATATTCGTGATAAGTGTAAAAATCCTAAATTCAAAACAACCTTTGAAGGTGCAGTAATAGGAGAAATTTCCGATAGTCTATATAATTTGATAAAGGCCATTGGTGGTTTTGATCAAGATTATTTTGAACATATGAAGAACATCGGTGATGATTTCGAGAATAAAATTAACACATTATCTTTTCAAGAGTGTCATACAATTCTCACATATATGTTACGTTCAGAACATTGGTCTCCTGGATTATTAGCTGAATATTTAGAGAATGGAAGTGTTTATGCACTTTTAGTTCGTATGAATGAAACGTTATAACAATGTATGATAAAAGCACATGAAATAAAATCTAGCTTCATTAACTCCCTTCAAGACCCCGAATATTTCACACAACGAATATTAAACAAGCACCTCTGGTCGATACAGAGCGAAGTAATAAAGTCAGTACGAGATTATCCGCGCACGGCTGTTAGATCATGCCACGGAATAGGTAAGACGTTTACTGCGGCTATGTGTATATTGTGGTTTCTGTACACTCATGAGAAATCTATTGTGTTGAGCACAGCTCCAACGTGGCGACAGGTTGAAAAGTTGATTTGGAAAGAAATTCGCTCGGCATATCGTGAATCGGTTGTACCCTTGGGCGGTTCGCTGTCTCCTAAAACACCTGAATTACACCTAATTTATGATGAATGGTATGCGGCAGGATTAAGCACGAATGAGCCTGACAGGTTTCAGGGATTCCATGAAGAATATATCTTGTGTGTAGTTGATGAGGCTGCGGGCGTGAATATTGAGATATTCGAGGCTATTGAAGGTATCTTGACGAGTTCGGGAGCGCGTCTACTCTTGATAGGCAACCCAACTTCAATAGGTACACCATTCTATGACGCATTCACTAAGCCAGGTTATAACACTTTTCACATAAGCGCATTTGATACGCCGAATTTCACAATTACAGGAATAACACCTGAAGACATAGCCAATAACACATGGAAGTCAAAGGCTAAAGAAGTTCCGTATCCTAGGCTCATAACTCCACAGTGGGTATTTGACAGATACAAGATGTGGGGAGAAAACAGTGCGCCTTATCAGGTTCGTGTTATGGGCAATTTCCCGCAGCAAGGCGAAGATACTCTAATTCCATTATCGTGGATTGAGTTAGCTATACAGCGTTGGGAGGAAATGCCTGAAGGAGATTTTAGACAGCTTGGAGTTGATGTTGCGGCCTATGGTTCAGATAAAACCGTTATAGCAGATCGCAGGGGCTTTAAAGTTATGCCACTTGACGTGTATTCGCAGAAAAGTACACGTGAGACTGCCGGATTCGTTGTAAGCAAAGCGCGAGAAGTAGGAACAGGGAAGATCAGAGTTGACGAAATAGGCATTGGGCGCGGAGTTGTCGATAGTCTTGAAGAAGAAGGTTTTGAGAATGTCGGTGTAAACGTTGCTGAAAAATCGTCTGATACTGAACGCTTTCATAATTTGAGAGCTGAATTATGGTGGAGACTTCGTGAACTCCTTGACCCTGACAAAGAGCCTATTGCACTTCCTGATGATGATGAATTATTAGCTGAATTGGCGTCAGTTAAATACAAAGTTGATGCACGTGGAGCTATTCAGATTGAGAGCAAGGACGAAATGCGAAAACGTTTAGGACATTCTCCAGACAGGGCAGATGCTGTTGTGCTTGCGTTTGCTGAAAATCTGTATGAAGGATTTGCAACAAGCGGCGGCAATTTGTATGTAAATAAATTTTTTCAATAAGGTGGTGAGACAGTGGCAATAAAGGCTAGAGAGGCTTCAAAGTCTGTAGGTTATGGATACTCGCAGATACTTTCACAGTTATTAACTTCACTAGACCAGCCGATTACGAACAGCGATAATTTCCGTTCATATTACAAGCAAATGCTCTCAAATGATGAGACAATCGGAACAGGAATTGAATATCTGACGGGACGTATAGTTTCCAGAATAGGCGAATATTCACATGAGAATGAGAAAATCAAGGAATTAGTTGACCACTCAATCGAGAGTATCAGGGGAACTATGACGGAGGCGAGACGCTCAATATTACGAGACAGCTTTGCTTATGGATTTGGAATTGGTGAATTTACGGTTAAATCTGAGAATGGGCAGTGGCTCTTGTCATCAATACAAATTATCGATCCAACAACTGTTAAATTTCGTATGGAGAAGTTCAATGACGATTCGTATGGAGTTGGAGCAATAGTTCAATCGACAAGTAATGGCGAAGTTGAAATTCCTGCTGGTAAATGCATAATCAAGACTTATGGAGATAGTTCAACACCTTATGGAAAGAGTTTATTGCGACGTTGTTATCGATGGTGGAGCTTAAAGAATGCTATTCCGAAATTGTGGGCTATAGCGCTTGAACGTTTTGGAATGCCTATACTTCATGGCAAGGCAAGCGATACTAAAACGCAGAAAGCCTTAAATGAGGCTCTGGAAAATTTAGCTTCACGCTCGTATGTAACAACTGATGAAAAGAGCGAAATTCACGCAATATTTTCGCCTAGTAGTTCGATAAGTCAGGGCTATAAGACTGCTGAAGAACTTTGCGACAAAATGATATATCGCGCTATGTTTCTTCCTTCATTATTAGGAGGCGGAGAGAATGGCGGCTCATATTCATTAGGTCAGGTTCATTATGATTTATTCGACGCAACGGCGGCTTCATTAGCTGAAGATTATATTGACACAGAGCTTGAATGCTTATGGAGGCCACTCATAGAGTGGAACTTTGGCCATCAAGATAATTACGGTGATTTCGCTTTGAATGATACCGTTTCAACGGCGGAGAAAATGACTTTGAGCAGTATTATATTGAATATTGCGAATATCGGAGCGATTGATCCTGAGAGTGATAGAGCATGGATAAGAGAAACATTAGGACTTCCAGAAGTGGACAAAAACGCGGCATTCCCGTCGTGGCAGTTAGAAAATCAGAAAGACGAAGACTCCGAAGAGAATTAATATCACGGACAGCGCGTGTATGGTCAAGGCTTAATAAATCACTAATTAAGGAATTAACAGATATTTCGCAAACATGGCTAGATAAATTAATCAAACCGGTTAATGTAGCTACTGGTGATCTTGCAGATACTCCTAAATTCCCTGAGAGGTTCACACGAACATTAAAGCGAACATTACGAGAGGCATTTGCTTATGGCTACTGGTTACAGTATTTGTATCTCTATGAACTTAGCGGGAAGAAGTATTACGGGAAAATCACTCTTGCTGAAGGCGATGACGTTAAGGACGATATAGAAGCGTTTGTGTACAAGGGTGAATGGAACAGTGTAATACCTCAAGATTCTGTTGACTGGATTAATAACTATATGCCAAAATTAGCAGGAGTATTTGAGCAAAATGTTTTGGAGGCAACTCGAAAGGTTATACAAAATTCATTAGTTGAGGGCTTGACTCTTCAAGAGCGAATGAAAGCACTACGCGAAGCAGCACCTGAACTTTCAGCGATGTCAAAGCACAGAATCGAAGCTATAGCTCGTACAGAAATTACGAGAGCTGACACGTTAGGCCGTCTTACTTCGATGAAGGCTAATGATGATGTTATAGGTGTTGAGTTTTCCGCGATCATGGACGATAGAACAACAGATATTTGCGCCTCACGTCATGGCCTTGTTATGAGGTTAGATGATCCGAGACTAGCTGAAAATACTCCGCCTTTACATGTAAATTGCAGAAGCTTGCTGATACCGCTGACTGTTTATGACTATCCAGATGGCCTATTAACTTCACATGAATTTGAGAGTATTGTTGCTGGCATTCAACGGCCTGAAGACATTGCAGAAGTTGAGAAAATACTGAAAGTACCTGAAGAAACTCAGCAAGTAATTTCTATAACCGAGAAAGTTAAATTACTTCAGGAACAAAACGATAAGTATCAGCAGCAATATGACGATTTAGAACAACAACTTCAAAACGCAGTAAAAGCTAAAGACATGGATACTTATAACAATGTATTCCAACAGCAAAACGAATTGTTAAAGCAAATGAGAGATTTAGACAAGGAGTTAAAATCTGCAAAAGTTGACGCGGCTGATCAAGGTTTTATATATGCGTCTGGAATTTCTCCCAAACTAGATAGTTCAGATGTTGACGCTATCATGAATCTTGTATCAAACGCTCCAGTGAACGTTAGGAAAGTCTGGAATTTATATGAAGATGAAATGAAAATTGCTACTGCTTACAATCCAACCAGTACAGCACATTATTCTCCATCTATGCGAAGCATTAGCTTTAGTATTAGTAAAGACAAAAGCAATGATCCACCATACAATGTAATGTTTCATGAATTAGGGCATTTAATAGATAATGCTGCTAAACATTTTCATTCAGATATTTCAAGAGACTCCGCGTATGGTTTATATGATACTCTCAAGTCAGAAGTTGATGAGCACGTTAAATTGAGTCTGGCAAAGTTAAAGGCAGAAGCTATCGCAATGGGTAAAAATCCTAAGGACGTAAAGAAGCTTGATGCTTATTATGCAGTTCAAAAGGAAATATGCAAGTTGCCTCATACGCATAGTGCCGGAGTTTCCGACTTGTTCAGCGGTATAACGTTTAACAAAGTTAAAGATGGTTGGACGCATAAGACAAAATATTGGAAGGACGATCCTGAAGTTGTCTGTTGTGAATTTTTCGCTGAAACATTCTCAAGCTCAATAGTTAATTCTGAAGCAATTGAATTGGTAAAACAATATGTGCCTAAATCTTATGCTATATTTGAGAAAATCTTAGATGACATTGTGAGGAAAATATAAATCATGAAACACATACCGACCGCGAAAGAGCCTGAAAAGTTAAAAGCTGCTTACTGCAAAGTGTATGGAGACACAGATTGGGAATTTCAGAATAACGATTACGCTTCATTAGAATTTAGACTACTGAATGATGCTTATCACAAGAAATTCGGTGATTATGTTGGCAATATGTGTCTCTCATGTAGTCTTGAAGAACTGAATGATAAAATTCGCCGTTGTCTAAAAGATGGAGTTCCGTATGACGACGGAGTCCCAGAAGGAGCATTAATTTAATGGACGCCACTGCAAAACAAATACTGAATGGCTATACGGCGTATACAGTTAATGGAGAAGCTATTGAGGGCGCAATGCCTTACAATGGACCAAATGACAGCAAAATTTCTTCCATTACTGAAACATGCCAAGTTCTCAGTGGTTATCATGATGGTACTGGTACTATCGGCGTAAAAGACACAGAGCAAGCTAAGATCATTCCTGAAAACATAAAATCTGGCGTTAGTATATTAGGCGTTCAAGGTACGTACAAAGGTGAGATTATTATTCAGGAGCCACCAACTCAAATTAAATTTGTTACACCTTATACAACTTCACAAGATATTTCTCCTGATGAGGGGTATTTCTCGAGAATATTTGTAGAACCTATAATGTACACAGAGGCAGAAAACGCAGCAGGCGGTGAAACAATTACCATAGGCGAAGGAGAAGGCAGTGTTAGAGCTAATTTTGCGGATTTAAGTAATGATACGATAACTCCAGATAAATTACTGGAAGGATATACTGCACATGACGCTAATGGGGCTCAAATTACTGGAACTTTCCAGCCTGATATTGATTATACTCAGGATACGGTAACTCCAGAAGTACTCTTACAAGGATATACTGCTCATAATGCTAATGGTGAACAAATTACCGGAACGAATATTTATGATGCAAATACTTCTGATGCTACTGCTTTAGATTTTGAAATTGTTTCAGGCAAAACAGCTTATGTAAATGGAGCTAAATTAATTGGTTCTATGGTCAATAATGGAGCAGTATCCGTATTTATTAAAGCAAAAGATACTGTTTATACTATCCCTGAAGGCTATCATGATGGTAATGGTAGCGTTGCTATTATTAATAGTGATCAAGATAAAATTATTCCAGAGAACATAAAATCGGGTATTACAATTTTAGGCGTTACAGGAACACATGAAGGTAATGAAGGCTATGCGTATGTAAGTAATGATACAGTAACACCAGATGTTCTCTTGCAAGGATATACCGCTCATAACGCAAACGGTGAACAAATTACTGGAATACACACATACAAACCTGCTGTGTTAATAGCTCCATATTATTTTGATTTACATCCTTGCATGACTATTAAAAATAATGGCAACATATTAATAAGTACAGAGTTGTATTGGACAGATAAAGAAAAGCCTTATATTGACGTATATCAGGCTATTGCTAATCACAGTTATACTATTTCTTTAGGAGCGCAGACTTTTAACAGATTTTGTGTTACCTTTATAACAGAAGATATTATACAAGAGCTGAACATAAAGCAATACCGGGAAATTAATGGGCAACTAATTTGTTTTTATAGTGATCCAGAACCGTATAAAAATGCTACTTTTATTGCTCCTTCAAATGGTTGGTCATCATATTTGGGTAACATCAGACGAAGAAATAATTCCAATACCGGGAATTAAAACCTATGTCTATGATCGAGACGGAGAGCCTTTTGATATAGACATACAAACCATAACAGGTTCAATAAGCAATGTGAATACTTCTTATACGATACCAGCAGGTTATCATAATGGTTCTGGAAGTGTTAGTATTGATAGCACTGAAAAGGCAAAGTTAATCGCTCCCAATATCAAAGCTGGCGTCACAATTCTGGGCATTACAGGCAATTATAGCGGGAGTGGAGGTGGGAGTGGTGATGGTGGTATAGACACACAGTATGATACCGTTACTCCTGATGATCTTCGGGCAGGTTGCACAGCTCATGATGCTAGTGGAGAAGCAATAACAGGAACTTTAACTTCTGCAGCTTTGAAACCTTATAGATACGACTATAATTGCGGCTGGGTAGATAATGGCACATGGAAATATGAAAATCCCACACAAACGTATATTGATATTTATGAGGTAGTTGAAGGTCATGATTATTTATTTACATTAGGTGTAAATGTTGGCTCTCGCAACCGCGTTATGTTTACCACAACTGATATAACGACAGTAGTAGGCAGTAACGTAGCGGGAACTAAGATCGTCAATAAAAATAATCCGAGCGCACTTGAGACATTTAGATACACTCCGCCTTCAAACGGTTATATATTAGCGGCAAAAGATAATGTTGGAAAAACTGGAATAAAGACATATTTATACGATACAACAACAGCATGGTTATGAAGAATGGCAGCAAACAAAATTATTTATGGCAACACAGTCCTTATTGATCTAACGCAAGACACAGTAACTCCTCAAAGTTTATTAGGTGGTGTCACAGCACACGCTAAAGATGGCTCAATAATCACAGGATCTTTCAAAGGTATACAGGATCCATACATAACTGATTTTCATAATGGTTATGTAACTTCTGGTGGAAAATGGAAATATGTCATTGATGGTACTTACTATAACGATATTTATAAAATCAGGAAAAATCGCACATATTTCTTAGCCACGGGTTCAGGAAATTATCGTCTCAACATGATGATGACTGACCAAGATGTTTCACAACTTACAGAAGATATTACGGGAACATCGATCACAGCAAACAATACAATCCTATACTATGGTAATCATTGCTGTATATTCTTTGACGCAGCATATGAAAACAACGAAGTATTTAATTACTTAATTGTAGACAAAGGAGACAAGAAAACCTACCTGTATGACATTGACGAACAGTGGACATAACATGTGGGGGTAGCTCAATTGGTGGAGCAGCTTTCAGGCGGCTAAGGGTTCGAGTCCTTTCCCCTGCGCTAATTTAATTAAGGAGGTTTTATTTCATGTTAGGTAGTTGGAATATTGACGAAATCAAAAGCGTTAATCTCCCTCAAAAAGTTGCAAGTGCGTTTACTGCTATCACAGGTGGTTTAGTCGGTGCTGAGTATCAACCAGTGCTTTATGTTGGTAAGCAGATTGTCAACGGTACTAACTATTGCATATTGGCAGTTCAGACGATTATTACCGCAAATCCAGAGAAGCGACTTGTTAAAATGATTATCAACGTTTCTTCTGACGGTACAACTTCACTTGTTTCAGTTAGTGGGATAGCCTTATGAATGACACCACAAAAATTGTATTAATCGACGGCGGTTCTCCTGTTGCATTAGGCGACAAAGAGAATCGCTTTACTTATAATCTTCTGCCTGTTGGACAATTTTATGACAAACGTTATGGTAAGATTAATATCAATCACGAGAAAATTAAGAAATTAGCTGAAAACTTTGGAAAATTTCCCAGTTATGAAGTACCTGTAAAATTAGGCCATAGCGATGGAGCCAGATCACCTGGAAAAGTCATAGCAGCGGAAGCTAAGGATAATGGACTTGAAATTACTATGCTTGTTGATGATGAAACAGCAAAAGCTATAAACGATAAGCAGTACAGTACATGTCAGCAGAGTTCAAAGAGAATTACCAAGATAAGGAGACAGGCGCAGATGTGGGAGCCGTACTATTAGGCGCAGCTCTTGTAAATCAACCTGCCAATCCTTACATGCAGCCATTAATGTTGGCAGACGATATTGATTCGGAAGGAGAACAAATTAATATGAGTGAAGTTGAAGATTTACAAATTCAATTAAGCGATGTCAAGACACAGTTACATATGGCGCGTCAAGAATCTGAAACAAAAAGCAAAGAAGCCGAGGCAACATCAAAGAAAATCACGGAATTAGAGGCTGAAATTAAGGCTTTACGTGAAGAGCGTGAACGCGCTGAAAAGGCTAAGAATGAAGCTGAAGTTAAGGCATTCTGTGATAAGTGGGAAGCCAAAATTCCTCCAGCAGTTATTGAGGCGGTCAAACCATTATTATTGAGCGATTCATCGAAGATTATTAAGTTGGGCGATAATGAAGATATTACCTCACTGAAATTCTTTGATGAGCTATTTGCAAAATTCCCAGAGTTCGCCA
Source organism: uncultured Synergistales bacterium (assembly GCA_905234205.1). Lineage (GTDB taxonomy): Bacteria > Synergistota > Synergistia > Synergistales > Aminobacteriaceae > JAFUXM01. Next base: position 9,039 of record CAJOGG010000045.1, read on the forward strand.
CAAAACAATTTAGTGATACAGATACACAAACAGTAGAACTCTCGGATATTGATAAAGCTAGAGAACGTGCAAAAGCTATTGCTGGAACTTTGAAATAAGGAGTGATTTATTATGTACGGAAATACAAGATTACCAGGTATTGCAACTAGTGAAGTCTATCGCGAAAAAGGCAGCTTATGGCGTGGGTATCCTGAGGCTACTTGGTTCAAAATCGTTAGTGTAGCAGGTACAACATCAACAAAACTTTCAAGAGGAACAATCCTGAAAGAGGATATTTCAACTGGATACTATAGCCCAATTAGTACTAGCGATATTATATCCACTGCATCGGATTTGCCTGGTACAAGACTCGTTATTGTTGCAGATGATACAGCGGTTACTGGATCAACAGAAACAGAAGGTGAAGGACAGGACGCTGTTACGACTCAAAAAACATCAGCAGTTTTGGTGGGCATTCAGGGCCAAGTTGACAAAGCACAACTTCTTATCGGTGAAACTGCGTTTACAGAATTAACAGATGAACAACAGGTTAAACTCAATACACAGCTTGAGGCTTGGGGCTTCATACTTATTAACGTATTTCAGGGGGAATAATTTATGAGTGATTTTAACTTTGATGAAATTTTGGGAGCTTTTACTCCGCTAACCATGACTGAGGCTATTAACCTCGTCAAAACTAATGAACCTTTCGTACTCACAAGCCGTTTGGGTAAGCATAAAAACAATATGCTTGATGAACAGTGTATCTTTGAGGTCGAGGAAGGCACTTACAATCTTGCGCCTGTCAGCTTCCCGAATGATCCACCGAGTAATATCAATATTGCCCGCAAGAGAACACGTCATTCCGTTGTTCCTCCACAAATATTCCTGAAAGATAGAATCACAGCAAGTGAAGTTAATAGAATGCGAATGGCCGCGCAAAATCCTATTAATATGACAAGTCAAGATAAAGCAACTGCTTATGATCAGACTGTAGCCATTAAGCAGACAGGATTACGCAGATTAATTGATCGACGTGTTGAATGGTTCTTTGCACAGGCTCTTGACGGAAAAATTGACTTCAAGAGTGACGAAGGCCGCCCGTTCAGCTTTGATTACAAATTACCGGCGGCTACGAAAATTACTCAGAACGAGACGTGGGATCACGCTGGCAACCCTATTCATCAGTTAAGAATGCTTGCCAAAACGTTCAAAACTCTCAATAATCAGCTTGCTCCTGACTTAATTATTATGGGCGGTAAGGCGGGAGACGCCTTTATGAATAATGAGCATGTTGAAGGCTGGATGAAGTCGCCGGGCGTTCAATTATTCCAGAATAAAACAGATTTAGCAAAAGGTGAGGATTTTGCAGGGCGCAGAATTGTTTGAGTATTCCGCTACGTATGAAGACAACAAGGGCAAAATTACTCCTTATCTTGATGAAAATTATGTGTATCTCACTAACTCAACACTCTGGCGTTTATTCTATGGAGCTATAAGTGATTTTGATGCTGGAAATCCTCCATTGGTTGCACGTGATATTTTCTCTAAGATGAAAATCAGTGAAGATGGAAAGGCTCTCGATATTTTTGTTGAAAGTCATCCGTTGCCGGTCATCGTGAGTAATCTCGGAGTTGTGAAAGCTAAAGTGTTGGAATAATGAGCTACTGAACAGTTGATGATGTAGTTCATGAGTTCCATCCAACGTTAAAACTTGAAATGGAGAGGCATTATGGAGATAATTTTGAATCCAATATCGAGAAACATATTGAGAAAGCTGAAGCGTTCGTTAATGCCTCACTTGTCCGTGTTTACCCAATCCCACTAAAGAAAGCTACTATTACAGTTATTTCAGCTGAATGTAAGATCGCCGCGTATTTTGCTGGAATTGCATTCTCTGAGAAAGATGAAGTTCTCGAAGATAAGTATGAAATAGCGTGCGAAATGCTCGACAATC
>CAJOGG010000046.1:0-512 GCA_905234205.1 uncultured Synergistales bacterium
ATTTCTGAATGGCTGAAAAATTAGTTAATGAGCAAAATTCTATTTATTAAGCAAGATTCTTACGCTCAAACACAAATCGACGCAGCTATCTCTAAAGCTTTTGACCATTTCGGAGGCGTGAAAGCTTTCATAAATCCAGGCGACAAAGTTTTATTGAAAGTCAATCTCGTTTCAGGCCACAAAATTGAACGCAGAGTCACAACTGATCCTTCAATCGTGTGTGCCGTCGCTAAGCTCGTCATAGCTCAAGGTGGTAAGCCTTTCATAGCTGATAGCACTGGCATTGACAATTTCAAGAGTGCTGCGGAAAAAGCCGGCTTCATGCAAATTTCTCGTGAGCTCAATATTCCCTGCTTAGAACTTACTGACCCTGTAGACCTGCCTGTGAATCCTGACGCTGACTTTCATAAAATTCAGGTTAGTAAATTCGTTCTTGAGGCCGACAAAATTATCAATCTCGCAAAACTCAAGACGCATGGTCAAATGTATCTCACTATGGGCGTGAAAAATTT
>CAJOGG010000046.1:582-9002 GCA_905234205.1 uncultured Synergistales bacterium
GATATTTATCAGGGCGTGAAACCTTGCTTAACGATTCTTGATGGCGTTATCGGAATGGACGGCGACGGACCAACTTCAGGCAATCCCTACAATTTCGGATTAATCGGAGCAACTACAGACGCTCTTACTATGGACTTCTGGTTATGCAAAATGTTGGGCGCAAAGTTTGAGGATTACCCGTTATGGTTGGCGGCCAAGAAACGTGGCATGAAAGAGTGCGAGCTTGACCCTAACGACCTGGCCGGAGATTTTTCGCCTGAATATGTTTTCCCGAACGTCAATATCCCGAAGACTCGCTCAATGAGATTACTACCACGATTGCCATTTCTCGAACGCTTAATGACCTCAAAGCCCGTACATATTCCAGAACTCTGCATAGGCTGCGGAAGGTGTGAAGCTGTATGCGCGGCACAGGCATTGAAACACGAGAACAAGCACTTACACTTTGACTATAGCAAATGTATCAGGTGTTACTGTTGTCATGAAATGTGCCCGGTAAAAGCGATCGAATTTAAGTCGAGCAAACTTGTTAGCCTTGTTAATTCATTGACTCGCAGCTAAAGTATGTTTAGCCTCAATCCGAAAATCTGAATGAACACAGAAAGAGGCTGTAACATTAAGCCTTAAAGCAAAATTTATTCATGGGAAACCTTTTCGCGAAATAAGGATAGAAGGTTTACTAACAAGCGCTAAGCCAGTATCGCATGAACGATAACCCGGAACCCATTCTGAACGGGCGCGAGCGTTTATGCAATGAGGAGACCCCGGCAAAGTTTGGGCGAATGTGGCATTAACCCTCAAGCAATATTCAAAAGGGGAGGAATATTTATCACTCCTACAACGGAATGCAGGAGCAGTAATAGTTAAATTTACAGGGAGGTTTATGTACTATGTCAATGGTAATTCAGCACAACATACCGGCTTTGAAGAGTTACAATATTGTTAATAGCACAAGTAATGCTCTTCAGAACTCGATAGCAAAACTTTCAAGCGGTCTTCGTATCAATTCCGCAGCAGATGACGCAGCTGGTCTCGCTATTAGCGAAAAAATGCGTGCTCAGATCAACGGACTTGATAGAGCAGTAGCCAACACTCAAGACGGTATCAGCCTTATTCAGACAGCAGAAGGCGCACTCAGTGAGACTCACTCAATTCTTCAGAGAATGCGTGAACTTTCAGTCCAGGCTGCAAACGACACTTTAACACAGCAGGATAGAAGCTACATTCAGGAAGAAATCGGACAGCTTAACGAGGAAATCACACGTATCGGTAACACCACGCAGTTCAACAGAAAGAAATTGCTCAATGGTGATTCAGCAGTTCTTTGGAGCAGCAGCGACAACGATACAAAAGCCATCGTAAGAGGTGGACTCCGTGAGATCGACCAGTTCGGCCAGAAGAAATCAGTTGAGGGCAACTACAAGATCCGCGTAAAGGCAGATCCAGGACAGGGCGAAGTTCAGAAGAGCGACATCATGAAGATTAAGCACGATGACGTTGTAATGAACAAGTCAATCCAGGCCAAGTACGGCGTTAAAGACGTATCCGTAACCAATACACCAGCCGGAAGCTACACGCTTAACTTCACTAGAGACACTGAAGCACAGGCACAGCTTACTGGTTCATATGGAATCGGCGGAACAGAGAACTCCGTAACAACCACGATGACACTTAATGAGACTAGCAGCCCCGTTACAAAAGTCAGCGTTCAGACAACTGACGGCGTTGAGATTTGGTCAACAAGCGGCGCAGACGTTTTCGGAACTGGCGGTTCAGGAGCTACAGCAGCACTTCAGGCGGCATTCTTCGAGGGCGGCGAAGGACAGGATACGAATGGAGTAACCCACAGCTATGCAGGTGTTCGTGATGAGATCGTTGCAGCAGCAAGAAACAAGGGAATCACAATCGCTGATGATACAACATTCGGAGCTACAACTAGTATCATAGCGACTACGATGAACAACGGCGATGCACCTGGTATCAAAATCGTTTACGAAGGCGGCGGAGACGGAGCCAACCCAACAGTAACAGCTACAAGTGCTAACACTGCAACTCAGATCAATGCGGAAGACGTATTTGATGTTGAAGTTGAAGACGCAGCATTTGACAACGCCAGTATTTTGTTCGAAGTTACAAGCCTTGATGCAGTCAACGGAACAGCTACATTAAGAGCAACTGCTACGAAACTTTCACAGACCGGTGCAAACTCAACATCAGTCCAGGAAGACATTATCCTCAGCGATGACGGTGACAACACTGTCAACCTTGATAAACTCTTCGGCGGTGGCGGTGACGCTGGTAACTCAGTAACGATCACACTGAACGACCTCAGCGCAATTTCCGATGGTGCAAAGTTCGTTTACTCAATCACACCGAACGTAGACGAAGAAGCAGGCAACAACGCTAACCCGATCGGAATCAACATCAACGCTACAATGGATAGCTCATGGGACGATAAGTGGGACGGTGGCCCTTACAACGGCAATACTCCTCAGTTCGTTCTCAACGGCGACAGAGTTTCAGACACTGAAATTCACTTTAAGAACTTCAACCTCAACGAGAAGACCGGAGTTGTTACAGAGGGAGATATTACCCTTACGACCGACAGCACATTCAAAGTTACCAATGGTGCATTAAGTGAAGACCTTGATGAGCCCATTGAAGACGATACAGTCCTTGCAAGCTTTGACGCTGCTTATATCGGTAAGGTTGCCAGCGGAGACGTAAAACTTCGTGACCTTGATAAGTTCTGGAACTCAGAGGGTGTATTCCTTCTTGATGACCCCAAGAGCATCACACTTAACCAGGGCGACGGAAAGACAGCAACAGTCACACTGTACGCTAACGATACTCTTGATGACGTTGCAAAGAAACTCAATGACGCAGTAGCAAGCGATCTTGGCCAGTCCAAGTATGTTGACGACGCTACAAAGTTCGTATCATTCGTAGACGGTGCAACAAAGAACTCTGAGTCAGTTGAAGGCACATTCCTTATCCGTTCAGTAATTCCTGGCAGAAGCGGCGAGATCACACTTTCAAGTTCTTCCGAAGAGCTGCTTAACGCTTTCTCACTGAACACGATTCAGAACTCAAAAGAGACAAGCTACAGCGTAGACGTACTCGACGCACATACCGGTGAAACTCTTCAGCAGGGGGTTAAAGTAACTGGTAACGTAGCTCACGGACTTATCAGCGACGCAGTTGATGTTGAGTTCGGCGCACTTAGCGGAATTTCAGCATCATGGAACGATGACCTCAAGAAATATGTGTACTCATCAACAACCGAAGAGACCACACTCCACCTTTCAGACAACACCACAATCCTTCAGATCGGTGCAAACGAAGGCGAAGATATGGCCCTCAACCTCGGCGATATGAGAAGCCACGCTCTTGGACTTGACGGCGTAAACGTAATGAGCCATGACAGAGCAGCCCGCTCAATCACGATCATTGACAACGCTATCGACAAAGTTTCAACACAGCGCGCTAAGATAGGTGCTTACCAGAACAGGTTAGAGTACACGGCCAACAACTTGACGACGGCCAGCGAGAACTTAACCAGTGCTGAGTCCAGAATAAGAGACGCTGACATGGCAAAGGAAATGATGCAGTTCACGAAGCTCAACATTATGCTTCAGGCTGGTAACTCAATGCTTGCACAAGCTAACCAGCAGCCTCAGAACGTCCTTAGCCTGATCCGTTAGTCTTAGTATTCAGTAACTAGGCAAACTAAAACTTAATACGCATTGCATTTAATGGGGGTTGGAGGGTTGTTTAACAGCTCTCTAGCCCTTTTTTAATACTTTACGTAATGCCTTGCTGAAGCTTTAAGTAAACGGAAGCAGGTGGTTGACCGTGAAAATGGGAATGGGTGCGAACGATTTGCCCGATCCGTTCAATCAATCACCTGGAAAGCCAGAACAACATCAGGTAATCAGGACTAAAATACTTGGCAAAACAGAAGGCGATGTTCACGTTTCAGACTACGAAAAAATTGCAGAAAAAATTTCACGTCAGGAAGAAGACAAATCCGATGAGAACCTTAAGAAGCAGGTAGATAAGATTCTGGACAAAGCCTCCGAAATGCGCCATTTGAAGCATGAAGTTATAGAGGACGCTGATATTGTTCAGGTCAGCGTGATAAGGACAGCGGACGGGTCATTAGTTCGCAAAGTTCCTCCAGATCGGATTATCAGTTTTGTTAGACGCGTTAAAGAGAAAAAGAAGGAACGTATGCACAAAATAGATATTCGAGCATAGTAACACATAAAGCCTCCAACGTTTGGGGGCATTTTCAATTAATTTCATGGAAGAAAATTTTTACACTAAGGACGGTGATGAACAACAATGTCAATGATAATGAACCACAATATTACTTCACTAATGGGCCAGCGAATCATGAACAAAAACTCCTTGGCCATGAAACGTTCTCTTGAGAAATTATCGTCGGGATTACGCACTAAAATTGCTCACATGGACCACACAGCAGAAATGGCGATAGGCGAGGTTATGCACTCAAGAATTGCTGGTATGCAAAAAGGTGTAAGCAACTCTCAAGACGGAATAAGCATGATCCAAACCGCTATAGGTGGTCTCGATCAGACTCAATCAATGTTGAATCGTATGCGGGAACTTTCTGTGCAAGCAGCCAATGACGCTTTAACCCAACAAGATCGAAGCTATATTCAGGTTGAAATCAACGAGATCCGTGACCAAGTAGACCGAATCGGAAACTCCACGCAATTTAACCGCAAAAATATTTTGAGTGGAGACAATGCAGTTTTGTGGAGTAGTACAGATAACGACGTCAGGGCAATTATTCAAGGTGGATTACGCACGATTGATAATTACGGCCAAAAAGTCAACGTTGATGGAAATTTTAAGATCTCCGTGGACAGCAAAGCCGGTCAAGCTCAAGTTCAGAAGTCAGATATTTTCAAGGTCAGGCACGATAATACGCTCTCGGATAAAAACGTTAATGCCTCCTTGGGTGTTGATGACGTATCCACACTAGGCAATATTCCAGCAGGAAATTATTCACTATCGTTAAGCGCCGGAGAAGCTGATGACGCTAAAATCACAGGAGCATTTGGATTTGATGGCAACGTCAGTGAAATTTTTGACTTCGAGTTATCCGACGAATTAAGTGACAACGCAAACGTGTTGTTTGAAGTTACAAGCTTAAACGAGATTAACGGGACTGTGAGTTTACGAGCAACAGCTAATATCCTCACGCAAGAAGGCGCTTCACGCACAGCCAGAATTGACAACATCATGTTATCCGAGGACGGGGCAGCCATTAATCTTAGCGACTTGTTTGGGGATAATTCCGCGACAATGAGTATCAATAGCCTTGCAGGAGTAAATGTTGGGGCAAAGTTTGCTGTTAATTTCAGCGCACAGTCTCCAGCAGATAACGCAATTGGAATTGATATAAGCGCGACTCTTGATAGCTCTGACATTAACAACTGGAACGGCGGCCCATTCAACGGCGAGTCACTTCATTACGTGCTTGACGGTGAACAAACTGGAGGCAAGGAGATAAACTTCACTAACTTCTTTGTAAACGGCAAAACAGGAGCAGTCTCTCAAGGCAGCATTGTACTTAACACTGATAGCGGTTTTAGGAGTTCTGAAGTCTCTGGCGGCAAGCTTGATGTCAGTGAGAATGAAGGAGAAATTTTAGCGTCCTTTGATGCGAATTATGCCGGAAAAGTTGCCAGTGGAAACACGAAATTACGCGACATTGACAAATTCTGGGATACACAAGGAAATTTTCTGCTTGATAATCCTCAAGAGCTGATACTGACTCAAGGCGATGGAACTCAAGCGAAAGTTATGCTCTATGCTGATGACACTTTAAGCGACGCAGCCGCAAAATTGAATAAAGCGATAGGTGTGGGACTTGGCCAAGCAAAATACGTTGATGATGCGTCAAAATTTGTATCGTTCGTTGATGGGCCTACTTCAGGGAGTGAAGCTGTAGCCGGAACTATGGTAATTCGTTCGGTTGTCTCTGGACGTAAAGGCGAGATAACTATTTCGGGCAATGAAGACCTACTGCGGGGTTTATCGCTCAACGAGATTCAATCCTCAAAGGAAAATTCCTACAATGTCAATGTAAGAGACGCTCATACCGGTGAAGTTATTGCTAATAGCGTGAAGATAACAGGCAACAAACTTATCGGGGCTATTCACAAGAATATTGACGTTGAATTTGAATCAATGTACGGAATTAACGTTAAGTGGAACGATAGCACGAAGAGTTTCGAAAATATTGACGGGAATCAAAATGAGATAACAATTCACTTGGCCGATAACACTTCTGTGTTACAGACTGGAACAGGCGAGGGCGAAGACGTTATGGTCAACATAGGCGATATGAGAGCACACGCGTTAGGCCTTGATGATATAAACGTTATGAGTCAGGAAGCAGCAGCTCGTTCGATAACTATAATAGATCATGCGGCCGATAAAGTCTCAATGCAAATGGCAAAGTTAGGAGCCTCACAAAATCGTCTTGAGCATCACATTAATAACTTGACCAAAGAAATGGAAGCTCTTGAAGGGGCTAACAGCAATATACGCGACACTGACTATGCTAAAGAAGTTCTTGAGTTCACGAGAATACGTATTCTCATGGACGCAAATTCAGCTATGCTGGCACAGTCAAACGCTATTCAACAACAAAGCATATTAAGCTTAATGAGATAACAGGATAAAATCATGGCATTTGGACCAGAATTTATTGCGGGACTCGCAGGGGTGATACGTGAAAGATTGCCTCTGCGGGTTAATCGTATTGAGGGTGGAGAATCTTGGGTAGCGCTCAAAATTTCTCCGGAACAATGGCTCTTGCTTTCATGGACTTCAGGGGCGGCGGGAGTATGTATTGCGTCACAAAACGAGATCAACGCGTTACGTGATATTTCTCCTTCACGGGCTTCAATTGCTGATGCGTTACGTAGCAGATTATTACACGGTGGCGAAATTATTTCAGTGAGGCAGCTTAACAACGACAGGATACTTGAATTTGAAGCAGTGCGGAGAGTTTCAGCGGGTGTTAGTGTTAAATATTATCTCGTCATAGAGATCACTGAACCAGTCGCGAACTTCCTGTTGCTTGATGAGAATCACAAGATCGATGAGGCGGCTAAACATTCAACCCCTGATGTAAATCACTATCGAACAATTTTGCCCGGCCAAGTTTATGTTACACCTCCAGCGTTTGACGGAGTGGACTTGAGAAAAATTAGCGCTAATAATTTGAAATTTGAGGACGTGCAGAATCTCAAAGGCATAGGCAGGCCGTTATTGAGGCTGATTCAATCACATTGGGAGGAACGCGAAAATATCTCGTGGCATTCGGCGTTAGTGAAGTTGCTTGATGAAGATTCAAACGTTGCTTGTAAACTCGTGAGCAAGAATAATTATTTGACGCGAATAGACTTTGATTTCCCGGAATTAATTTCGCTCGGCCATGACGCGTTGAAGGCTTCAAGGCATGGTGTGTTGATCCCGCTGTTACGTAAAGGACGCGAGAAGACTTTACATGACATTGACACGAAATTAAAGCGTCTCATAAAATCACGTGAAAGGCACAAGGACGGGTTGCTCAAGCAGTTAAAAGAGTGTGAGGAAGCAGAAGTTTTCAAGCGCAAGGGAGAAACTATTTTGACTCATATTTACGAGATACCCAAGAGAGCTGAGAACATCACGCTTACAGATTGGGAGGGCAACGAATTATCAATCACTCTTGATCCGAATTTATCACCGTCAAAGAATGCAGAGAAGTACTTCAAACGTTATCGCAAAGCTAAAGGTAACCCCGAAGAGATTCACGCAAACCTTGACGCGATCAACGCAGCAATACAAGAGATAAAAGAGCAGCACGCGTTACTCGAAGCAATTGACGATCCAGAGAACTTCAACGAGGCCGTGAAGGATTTAAGCGAGTGGATAGCTCCGAAACCTGAGGCCAAGAAGTTTTCGCCTAGACGCAAGAAAGCTCAACAGGAAATTCCTCCACACCTCAATATCAACAAAGACGGCGTTACTATACTTGTAGGGTTATCAGCACGGGGAAATAGGTACGTGACTCTAAAAGTTGCTAGGCCCGAAGATATTTGGCTACATGCTCACGAAATGCCGGGGGCTCATGTGATTATCAGGGGCGTTAAACGTGAGGAACTTGAAAACTCTAGGCGTGACATTCTCGAATATGCGGCGGGGTTAGCGGCTGGTCATTCGTCTGGAAAAAATTCAGGGTCAGTCCCAATTGATTACACTGAACGTAAATATATTCGCTCTGTGCCTGGAACTGTTGCCCTTGTTACATATACTAATCCAGGGACGTTGCGTGCGAGGCCTTTGAATGGTTGAAGCCGCGCCTCTGGAAAAATTTGTGGGGGCGGGTGGGT
>CAJOGG010000047.1 GCA_905234205.1 uncultured Synergistales bacterium
AAAACGCCATCATTCCATGTTTCCCCTGCCAAAGGCATCTGCAAGTGCTTTGCCTGCGGCGAGGGCGGAAATGCCGTGCATTTCATCATGAAGATAGAACAGCTGTCCTACATCGAGGCCCTGAAATTCCTCGGAAAGAAATACGGCATTGAAGTAGAAGACAAGGAAATCACCCCCGAACAGCGGCAACAGCTGAACGAGCGTGAGGCCATGTTCAACGTGAACGAATACAGCGATCAAATCCGGCCATTTAGCTCGTAAATCCTTCAATGCCATATTAACCAACGGGGATTCTTCGGAAATTCTCAAGGTGTAAATCGCAGCTCTTCCATCGAGTAATTCTGCGGCGTGCATTGCTGAACTAACCTCAAGCAGGCTAATAATCTCGCGAGCTATCGAACGTTCAGGAGAGATCATTGCGTCAATTCCTAGTTTTTTCCCCCAGTCAGCACTGTCAGTGAACTCTAAATTTCTTGCGCGTGAAATTACGTTAGGGACACCAGCACTATGAGCTATCCAGCAAGATAGCATATTTACTTCGTCGCGATTTGTGCAAGCTATCAGAATATCAACGTCACCGCTTTGAGTAACTCCGGCTTGTGCCAAAACTTGTGGGCGTGCTCCATTTCCTCGTATAACTTGTACGTCTAATTCTTCATCAATGCTTTTCGCTTGAGCTTCATCTTTCTCAACTAAGTAGATATTATGTCCCTCATCTGAAAGAGTTTTCGCTACACTGCGGCCAACTTCTCCTGCACCTACGATAACGATGTTCATGAGTTAATCTCCTTCCATGAACACAAGAAATTCGCGCTAGGTTTGTTGACGTTTTCACGCAATATCTTGCAGGCAAAATTATTTTCATCTAGTTTTGAGAAATTCAACGTAACTTTTTCATCAAGCTTAGCACCTGACCTGAATGAAGCATATACTGATTTCAGTTCATGTGCCATCAAGTCGATTGGCGTATGGTCATAAACCCAACCAAAATAGACAGCGTTATTAACGTGTGAATTGTAATCAAGATCATGAAATCGAACGAGAAATTCATTGCTGTAAATTATGTTTTCAACGTCTGGAATTTCATGAAAATCAGGGCTAATCTCTCCTGTATCGCGCGTAAGAACTTCAGGTATATGTGAAGCGGGTTTAACAGGTCTGCCGGCGGCTAAATCAAGCAGAAGCCATGAAGTCTTTGACCAGATTGTGGGGTTAGAATTTTTGTCCCGGACATCGAACACTCTCAACATGTTATAGCCATGCGAAGGATCGTGAAAGGTGTTAATTGTAAATTTCTCGTCAATGGCTGGCAGTTTTCCAATGAACTCAATCTCATAACGCATCAATATCCAGGCATAACCCCTCGAAACAAATTCTGAAGTATTACCCTCAAGATCTTCAACAGCAAGCCCCGCAGCATTCTGGAAATAGTCCAGCAGATTTTTAAGTTTTATAGTTCCATTACATGAGGCGTCAGAAGGTTGCACAATAAAATCATGACTGTACATAATTGATCACCATTCCTTACGAATCGCTATGCTATTCGCGTGGCCCGTAAGCCCTTCAGAATTAGCAAACTTTTCAATGTCATCAGCGACTTCTGACAAAGCCTTGGAACTGTAGTAGATATACTGAGACTTCTTAACAAAATCATCAACTGAAAGCGGACTTGAGAATCTGGCTGTACCCATTGTAGGCAAAGTATGATTTGGTCCGGCGTAGTAATCTCCTAATGCTTCCGGTGAATAACGCCCAATAAAAATTGAACCAGCATTTCTAATCCTTCCTTCAGCTAGCCATTCAAACGCATCATCTACACAAATTTCCAAGTGTTCGGGGGCTATCTCGTTAGCAAGTTCACAGGCTTGATCCCAATTTTTCACGATAATTATTCTTCCGTTATTGTCAATTGATTCACGAGCTATTCCATGACGTTCTAATTTCATTAATTGCGATTCAATCTCCGCACTAACATTTTTGGCTATCCTCATTGAATTTGTGATTAATATTGCCCGAGCCAGTTTATCATGTTCAGCTTGTGCAAGCATATCTGCTGCTAAATGTGAGGGATAATTATTCTTGTCGGCGATTATAAGAATTTCGCTTGGTCCTGCTATCATATCTATAGAGACTCTCCCAAATACCTGACGTTTTGCTTCAGCCACGTAAATATTTCCAGGTCCGACGATCTTGTCAACTTTCTTAACGCTTTCAGTACCGTAAGCAAATGCTCCGATTGCTTGAGCGCCGCCCATCTTGAAAATCTTATCAATTCCGGCAATTTCTGCAGCCGCTATAATTTCGGGTTTGATTTTTGGAGGTGTGGCCATATAAATTTCCTCACAGCCAGCTATACGAGCGGGAATTGCATTCATCAAGACGCTTGACGGATAAGACGCTGTGCCGCCTGGAATATATAAACCAACTCTTTCAAGCGATATAATTCGTTGTCCTAAGATAACGCCCTCTTTATTCGAAAACATAAAACCGTTACGTACTTGCCTTGAGTGAAATTCACGAATATTGTTTGCTGCTCTCGTCAAAATCTGTAAATAGTCATCGCTAATTGAGCCCAGAGCCTCTTCTTTCTCTTCAGGGCATACTTCCAAGTCTGTGAGCATAACACGATCAAATTTCTGTTCGTACTCAATGACAGCTTTATCGCCTCGAGCCTTCACGTTTTCAAGAATCTCTTTAACTTTTTCACTTACATCTGGTAGCTTATTCTCTTTTCTTGATTCTGACTGCAAATATTCGTCTAAACCGACTATTTTAATCACAATTTATCCTCCTCATAATTTCGTCAATAGCTTCAGTCTTAAATTTATACGCTGACTTATTAGCTATAAGTCTCGCACTCAAATCAGCAATGAAACGTATAACGCTCAAATTATTTTCTCGCAATGTCGTTCCAGTCTCAACAATGTCAACGATAACGTCTGATAATCCCAAAACTGGAGCAAGTTCTAGAGAGCCTCGTAAAGCTATAATGTCAATTTCACGGCCAAGTCTGGCATAATAATTCTGTGCAATGTTAGGAAATTCTGTAGCAACTCGCAAAATTTTTTGTGGGTTATCATGAAAATCATTCTTCGCAGCTATAGCCATTTTGCACTTTCCGGCCTGAATATCCAAAAGTTCATAAACGTCCGGAGCACGTTCAAGCAAAATATCTTTTCCAGCTACTCCAATATCAGCAGTACCTCGTTCAACGTATACAGGAACATCAAAAGGTTTTACCCAGAACATTCGCATATTCAAAGCTTCGTTTTCAAACACCAACTTACGATTGTTATCTAGCATGCCTGGAAATTCATAACCAGCTTTAACAAACAAGCCGTAAACTTTTTCGCCAAGCCTCCCTTTCGGCAACGCTATATTAATCATGAGAAAATCCCCTCTCCACTAAATCAAGATACACAGCAAAACCAATAGCCTTACAATTTTTATGACCCATTAAGCCCATCAAATTATCGTATTGTCCGCCTGATAAAATGCTCTCCGGTATTCCCTCGATGAAGCCTCGAAATACTATACCATTGTAGTAATTGAGATTATTCAATACGGAAAAATCTATGCGAATATGTTCGTGATACTCGTTCAGTGAATCAATTATCGAAATTGTATTTGCGTCAAGTTTAGGTGACGTCATGAGAGCAACTAATTTTTCGTCAGCGTTTAATTGTTTTAACTCATGAATATTCTTCTCTGCTATACATTTCAGAATCTCATTACGACTTTGTGTTTCAGGTACAAGTTCAGCTATCATAGCGGCATTTGCTACATCAAGAATAAATTTTCGTCCGCTTGCTATGGTCTTAAGGCTTAATAATGCTAACTCTAAAACTTCACGTAAATCTCGAGTGTTAAGGTTTCCTGCACATTCAATTCCTGCTTGTGAAATTTCGCGAAAGGTGTTTGCATTTTTGGGCACTCGATAAACTTTCTCGTCATAATAAAATTTTTGGGGAACGTCATCAATAAATTTCATATGCTTAATTATTGAGAGTGTAACATCAGGACGTAAAGCCATTAATTTGCCGTTAATGTCTGTGAAGGTTAATATATTGCTTGAAGTCAAAAAATCTTTCTTGCCGGCGTAAAAGTCGTATTCCTCAAATCTGCTCATTCTGTAGAAAGAGTAGCCGTGAGCGTCGTATAATGCTCTTAGATTCAAAGCTGCTTCTTCCTCAGGTCTAAGTCTTACATTCAACATAATAAATTCATGCTCCGTTTTTTATGGCAATAATACCACATGCTATAATTACGCAAAAATTAATCAATGAAATTAACAAGCAGGTAAAAGGAGGCACAAACATTTTGGCAGATAACAATGAGCCTCGACGAGTTATATTAGCAAGGCACGGACAAACAGAATGGAACAAAACATATCGCTTTCAGGGAAAAACTAACGTGCAACTCACCGAAGAAGGCAAGTTACAAGCAAAAGCTTTAGCTAAGAGATTATTATCATGGCCACCGGAAGTCATATATACAAGTCCATTAGATCGTGCGCTATACACTGCACAAGCTATAGCCGAACAAGTTAATCTCAAGCCAATAATTTTACCTGAACTTCAAGAAATAGATTTTGCTAGTTGGGAAGGTCAATCAATCACCGGTGAAGAAAGTCAACCTGAAATTTTCAAACGTTGGCGAAATGATCCATTCTTTAATCCTCCTGAAGGTGCAGAATCTTGGGAGGAATTAAGCGCAAGACTTTCAAGGGCATGTGAGAAATTTTTGTCGGGAAATTATCAGCGTATAGTCGTAATATCTCATGGGGGAATTATGCGGGCACTTTACGCAGTATTACTTGGTCTCAACCCTCATAAGACTTGGAACATGGACGTATCAAACTGTGCTATGTCAGGAATAGAAATTAGGAATGGTCATACTTGTTTAGCCTTCGCGAATGATAATATGCACGTGAGAGCCGGAGAATATGGACAGACATTGCCGGTGTGGGGGAAATTATGAGCATGGATTCTGAACGAGAAAAAATTTTATGGCAGCTTTGTTCGCAGGGAGATATTGACGCTCGTGAAGAGCTTATAGTCTCGTATAGGCCGCTTGTATTCTGGATAGCCGGAAAGATTCACGTGAATGATACAGAACTGAAACAAGATATAATTCAAGAGGGTATGCTGGCACTGATTAACGCTGTGGATAAATTTGAACCTGATCGTGAATTTAAGTTTTCTACGTATGCTTATCACAAAATTCATGGACAGATTATCAACATGCTTGAACGTTCAGAGAAGAAAGCCCCGTTGCCTATGCCTGATGAATGGTTGCAGGTTGTTGATGACAGTGAAGAATTAGAACGCAGCGATAATGACTGGCTTGACGCAGCAGAAGCAATTTCCAAACTTGAAGGCAAAGAAGCTGAAATAGTGTCGGCGTTGTTCTTTGAGGGGAAGAAGCCCAAGGACGTTGCTAGGGAGAAAAAACTCGATGTCAGTCATGTGTATAGATTGCGTCGGACGGCTATAGCCAAGATTCGTATGTGGCTTGGCCTCGAAGGTGCTTTAAGTTAAGGGAGTGTTAATCATTGAAACATGCTGCATTGATAGATAAACGAGTCGCCGGGATAATTCATTGGCTTGAGAGATTGAAACAGTCCTATAGCTCTGGAGCTTTAGAGAGTGCCTTAATGGACGCCGAGTGTGCGAAAGCTGACCTTGAGAATTTAAGGCAAGACGTTTGGGCAAAAGTCAACCCCGAAGAAATTCATGGGGCCAAAACTTTTTCGTGGCTTATGTATTTCTCTAAGATAGCATTCTTAGCAATGTTGGTGGTCTTACTTGCGGTTTTTCCAATCGCCAAAGATATTCATCAAATTCCAGTTAGCATAGTTGAACGTGATGAAGCTGAAATCGTCCTTGCTGAGCCTATCTTAGTCATAAGCGAAAACACAGAGAAGGAAATATCGGCCAAGATAGATAACGTTAAATCACAAAAAACAGTAGCGAGTAAATCATCTGTTCAGAAAAAAAATACTCCAGTCTCAAAGAAAGTTACAGCAAACGCAAAAACTGACAAGATTAAGCCAGAGAAGACGGTAGCTTATGATAAAGTTTTCTCACTTGTACAGACCGGACAGAGAGCTTTGAAAAATAATAGTTCAGTCATTGAGATTAAATAAATCGTAAAGGGGAGAAATACAAAATTGTTGGTTAAAGAGAATAAATTGTCGTTTTTGTTGATATTTGCCCTATTGCTAATTTCTGTGTGTGCAAATGCTGCAGAACGCTCGGAAATTCAGGTTACTTCAGTGGGAGTTATAGGAAATTCGCAAATAGACCAGGATTATATTTTAAGCGTAGTCAAGACTAAACCAGGCGGTACCCTTGAACGTGATAACGTGCAAACTGACGTTGAGGCAATTTACAATCAGGGCTTCTTCTCGTTTGTTGATGTCGATATAAGACCGGAAGGCGGCGGAGTTGGCGTAATGTTCTCCGTACAGGAAAATCCTATAATCGAGTCAATAAACTTTACAGGTAACACCATGTACACAAGCGAACAATTAATGACCGAAGTATTCAGTCAAGCTGGCACAGTTTTTAATCGCCAATTTTTCCGAAATGATTTAGACCGAATACAAGAACGTTACCATAATGACGGCTACGTAATGGTAAGAGTTTCAGACGTTCAGATTCAGGGAGGAAATATCTACGTAACTATCCTTGAACCACAAGTAGGAGATATTATAGTTCAGGGTAACGTGAAGACAGAGACTAAAGTTATACGCCGTGAAATAAAGCTGAAGCGCGGAGATATTTTCAACGTAATACATTTTAGACATCAACTTGGAAAACTTCAGGGGCTTGGATATTTTGAAGACGTAAATGTGGCTTTTGACGTACCTGAAGACGATGGCAAAACAGTAGACGTAATTCTAACAGTCAAGGAAAAACGCACAGCTTCAGTGGGATTAAATTTAGCTTATGGAACCGAGAGTGGACTTTCTGGAGGCTTAACATACAGCGATACAAATTTATGGGGACGTGGATACCGTTTTGAGATTGGTTTCAGCGAAGGAGACGAAGCGAGTTACTGGACAACTTTGTCAAGTCCTTATATGGACGCTCATACATACGGCTGGCGAGTTGGTGTAAGATACAGGAGCTATGAGGACAGATATTATTACAGGCGAGGAATACGGCAATTTGAATACGATGAAAAAAGTATTATGGGCTATGTCGGAATAGGCAAGAAATTCCAAAATGAAGAGTGGAGCTGGTTTTTGACCTTACGCAATGAGAAAACAGAATACGACGATATTCATAATGCTATACCTGGATATTTTGATGAGCTGACAATGTGGGATGGTACTAACCAAACAGTAGAACTTTCACTAACTTGGGATAAACGCGACGAGTATTCACCATATCCTAAAGGCTTCGTTTGGGACACAAATTTTGAGCAATCAGTTAAAGCCCTTGGTGGAGAATATGAATACTTGAAGTATTGGACTCAAGCAAGATTTTACATGTCGCTTAATCACGTTTTAACGGGAGCGTTTGATATTGGCTCAATGTGGACGGACGAAAACCCGTTATTATTTGCAGCAAGATTGAGAATAGGATCGACATCTAAGGAAGAAATACCGGCGTATGCAAGATATTCTCTTGGAGGCATGAACACTCTACGAGGTTTTAGCTCACGTTCATTTGAAGGCACAAATATGTATATGGGAAATTTTGAGATTCGTGTGCCAGTTGCGTCAATGTTGTCAATAGTAGGTTTCTATGATATAGGCAACGCTGATGATACAATGGATTGGGACGATTATCATGACAATTTTGGAATAGGAGCAAGAATTAAAACACCGTTCGGAAGTATGCGTGTAGATTATGCGAAAGGTGAAGAGGAAAACAGAACATATTTTGGATTTGGCGAAATGTTTTAGCTTGATATTTCTCCTACTTTTGGCTGTAAAACCATGCTATGCTTTGAGTATATCGGGTGTCCCTCAATGGCTTGAAAGTGCAGTAACAAGAAGTCTTTTGGCCGTGTGGTCGGAAATTCCTAATAGACAGGATATAGATCGTGAAGGGACTTTGGCTATAGTTGCAGCTAGATTATTTGCAGGTTACGACGTGAAGGTTCAGCCTAAACGTGATGGACCTGCAATTATTTTTGTTGCCAGTGATGAAATTATTAAGCCTGAAGTAAAATTAAATCGTCCAGACTTGCGAGGTATGGCTTTAGAATGGTTCAGTAATGATATAGCTGGAGTAGATGATGAAATTTTTGCATTAGTTGAAAATTTGCCACAGAGTGCTTTCACTTGGGCTGACGAGGAATTACGCAGCAAAATAGGCAAAATTGTAGAGAATAAATTGCCAGGGTGGGACTTTTCTGTACAAATATACATATCTCAAAATTCAACTTTGATTAACATATCGTTTAGACCATCAACAAATTTAATACTAGCAATAAAGCCAGATTTATATTCCCATACAGTCCCTGTAATGATTAGATCATACTTGGAAGCTAAATTAATCCCGGCGTTCTCGCCACTAATCGGAGTGCCTGTACAGTGGGCTAAAACTCATAAGGAGGAGATCGAAACATTTGCTAATGAATTTCTTGAGGATCGTCATTCGGTGGAAAATTTACGCGCTGATGTAAGTGTTACGTTTGTGGCGGATACTGTTTCAAGTTTAGAAGCAAGAGTTGACAGTAAAGACTTCATGTTTCAAATGTGGGTGGCTGCATTTGCTGGACTTGAAGGGCGTTATCCCGAGGTCGGAGCGTTTTTTGGATTTAGACCTGATGTATGGCTCAAACCCGAAATCTATATTGAAGCTATATTCTCATTGAATGATTTTGACGTGATCAGCAGAGTAGGCGGAAGATTTGAGCTAGTTAATAATTTTTGGTTAGGTATAGAAAATCAATGGCCCGATAACGAATATTTCTTCAGAGTTCAGTATAGCCCTTTGAAAATCAGGAGACCTTACGCATTTTGGAGATTTAGTCCAGAACTTGAAGCCCATGAAGCAGCTTTAGGCTATAGATTTGATGAACATGTTTCAGTGGAATTGTATTATGACAGTTTAGGAAAAGACAAACTAGGACTAAGAGGAGTGTGGCATCTATGAAATTAACTGAAATCCTTGAAAGACTGGACGACGAAAAGATTTATGTGTACGGAAAACGCGAACGCGATATTACGAGAATTTCTTCACCTCAAGACGCTGATATACATTCATTATGTGTAATATGGGACAAAAAAGCCCTTGAAACTCTTGATAAAAATATCGCTATAGTTGCTCCTCATGAAATTTTTGACGCTGAACAACGTGACGGAATAATCTGCGAAAATCCACGAGCTTTATTGCCAAAATTGCTAGCGTTATTCTCAAACGATAAGAAACTAACAGGGCTTCATGAACGTGCGGTAATCTCACCTGACGCAAAAATCAGCAAAGACGTTTATGTAGGGGCTTGTGCTTTCGTAGGAGACGGCTGTGAAATCGGAGAAGGAAGCGTTATCGAAGCTAATGCAGTTCTGCTGAAAAATGTTAGGCTGGGGAAAAATTGTCTAATCCATTCAGGAACTGTGATCGGTGCTGACGGTTTTGGTTTCGTTCGTGAGAAAGACAAGATAGTGAAAATCCCTCAAAATGGCGGCGTAACTATCGGTGATGACGTTGAAATAGGGGCTTGCACAACGATTGACCGTGGGGCAATGAATGATACAGTGATTGGCAGCGGCACAAAGATTGATAATCAAGTTCAAATTGGTCATAACGTCAAAGTCGGTAGGAACTGCATAATTTGTTCAATGTCTGGGATTGGAGGCAGCAGCGTTATTGAGGACAATGTTACAATTTCTGTCCAAGTTGGAATTACGGATCACGTTACTATCGGAGCAGGCTCAATTGTCGCTGGACGTGCGGGAGTTACTCATGATATACCGGCAGGTAGTGTTGTTTCAGGTTTTCCGGCTCGCCCACATAATGAATCAAAACGTGCTCTAGTACTGGCTGCGGATTTACCGACACTGTTCAAAAGAATTAGACAACTTGAGAAAAAATTGGAGGCTTTGCAAAAATAATGCGTCTAAACGGGAAAATAATGTTAGGAGGTCTTGGCCTTCACAGTGGTAAAGAATGCGAGTTGATAATCGAACCTTGCAAAGCTTCTGAGATACTTATGAACGGGCAACCGTTGAGGAGCTTGATGTTTTCAGGAACAAATCGCGGCTCTGATTACATATTCGACGAAGATACTAAAATCAGGACTTGCGAACATGTTTTAAGCGCATTAACCGGTCTTGGAATATGGTCAGGAGTAAATGTAAGAGTCAATGGTGGTGAAATGCCTGCACTTGATGGCTGTGGAAAATTGTTGAGCGACGAAATTTTGAAACACAGAAGCAATGATAATTATGTTGAAGCAACTGAAGTCTCTAAGCCTGTGATAGTTAATAGCGACAATCGGAAAAGATTTGTAGCTGCGTTCCCGGCTGATAGATTACACATAACTTATACGGTTGAATATGAATTTATCGGCACACAAGTTTTTGATTACGATCATTCACCGGAAAATTACTATGAGAATATAGCAAGCGCAAGAACTTTTGCAATGTTGTCAGACATAGAATATTTACGAGCTCACGGTATGGCATTAGGCGGCTCACTCGATAACGCAATAGTCGTTGGTAAAGAGATTCAGGCGTCAGGTGGGCTTCGTTGGGAAAATGAATTTGTGAGGCACAAAATACTTGACCTAATTGGAGACTTGGCCGCAGTAGGTAGACCGTTGAAAGCTCACGTTATAGCATTACGAGCAGGCCATGAATTACACTTAAAGTTAGCAGAAAAATTAAGAGAACAAATCTTGAAGGGAGAATAAAATTTTATGCCAGAACTAGGAATTACAGAGATTATGAAGATCTTGAAACAGCGTTACCCGTTCTTAATGGTCGACAGAATAACTGATTATGATGACAATTCTATTACGGGCTACAAGAATCTTACGATTAACGAGGCGTTCTTTCAGGGACATTTTCCCGACGATCCCATAATGCCGGGTGTTTTGATCCTTGAGAGTATGGGTCAAGTTGCGTCCGTAATGGTTGGCTTGAAACTAGGCAAAGAACAAGGTAATAAAATTGCATTCTTCGCAGGCGCTGACAAAGTGAGATTCAGGAAACCTGTACGACCAGGCGATAAACTTGTAACTAAGGCTGAATTAATCAGGTTACGAGGGTTTTCTGGTAAAGCAAAAGTAACCGGTTACGTCAATGATGAGGTTGTGGCCGAAGGTGAGTTTTTGTTCATGATTGGCGATTCCCTGAATAAGGAGGACGAGAACAAGTGAGCGTTAATATACACCCAACTGCAATAGTATCTCCGAAAGTCGAACTTGGCGAGGACGTAAACATAGGGCCTTTTTGCATAATTGAAGACAAAGTTTCTATAGGCGACAGAACAAATTTATACGCTTACGTGAAAGTTCATGATTATGTATCAATCGGTAGCGACTGTAGAATTTTTGAGTACACAGCTATTGGCGGCGAACCTCAAGACCATGGCTACAAAGGCGAAGTCTCTTACGTGCGTATAGGCAACAATAACTTAATCCGTGAAAACGTAACTGTAAATCGCGCAACAGGTGAAGGCAATGAAACCATAATCGGCGACGACTGCTTCATAATGGACGGCGTACACTTTGCACATAATGTTCATGTTGGAAATTGCGTAACGATCGCTAACAAAGTCGGTTTGTCTGGATTTGTACAGGTTGGAAATCACACGGTGTTTGGAGGAATGGCGGGAGTACATCAGTTCGTGAGAATCGGCGATTATTGCATGATTGGCGGTATGTATAGAGTCGTTAAAGACGTTCCGCATTACACACTGGCTTCAGGAGATCCGTTACGCTTAACCGGGCTTAACAAAGTTGGACTCGAACGAGCAGGTTTTGACGCAGAGAAACGACGAGAGATTACGAGATTTTACCGTGAGCTTTACAGCAAAGAGCGACGCTTTACAGATTCATTGAACGAGGCATTAAGCAACAAGGTAAAATATATTCCAGAAATTCAGCACATTATAGAGTTCTACGAGGGGACAAAACGCGGAGTAACTTTCTGGGGACTTTAGAGGATAAAATAAACGCTACCCGTGACTTATGCCATGAGTAGCGCTTGAAATATTTGCTAACGTTACTTGAACTTACGAACTAAACCTGCTCCGAGAAGCATCAACCCAATAATTCCTACGCCTAAATCACAGCCGCCTCCTGAACTTCCAGGGTCACTTTCGTCTTTCTTCTTGTTATTATCGTCGTCAGAATCAGTTCCAGGCTTCTCAATGATCTTTGGTGTCTCAGGTTCTTCAGTTTTTTCTTCATCGTCGTCATTCACTGTGTCTTGCTTAACATCTGCGCTAGGATCAATGACTGTAATTGTGCAAGGTGATGACGCATAATCATACACAAGAGGATTCTTTGTATCTCTAACTGTTGCTATTACTGTGAAATCATATACGCCCGCTTTCGTTGGAGTGCCTCCAATGCTTGCATATGTCCAATTTCCCGTCTGATCCAACCTTAATCCAGGAGGTAATGCGCCTGTAATCGAATAATTTATTTTCATAGTTAGCAAATTAAAGCTCTCCCACCCCTCTACTTGTATAGTCGCTACGTGATTATTTTGTACCCCTACTTTTGCTTGATATGAATAAATATCAAGATAAATTCCCCACGCAGACGACGCAACGCTCAACACAAACGCAACAACCAACACAATAAAGGATTTCTTCATGTAAATTCCTCCTCAAAAATTTTTGAGCAAAAAATAATATGATATACACATGACACGTTACTCTCGCCTTGTGGTATAATGACATACAGTAAGGTGGGCTTAT